>NZ_JBHWIO010000032.1:36571-56301 GCF_042732075.1 Kitasatospora sp. NPDC059812 | reverse complement strand
GCGCTGGCGCCGCTCTCGCCCCGAGTGTCGGGGGTGTCACCCTCGCCCGGCGCCCCCCCGCCGCCGCCCCCCCCCCGCCCCCCCCCCCGCCGGGGGGGGCCCCCTTCCCCCGTCGCGGTGGGCCCGCTCAGCCGAGCTGCTGCTCGATCGCGCGCAGCTTGCGCTCCAGCGAGTCCAGCTTGGGCATCGACAGGGTGTCGTCGTCGGCCGTCAGGTCGATGGCCGAGCTGCGGTAGGACGAGCCCGAGGCCGATCCGACGGACGAGGAGTAGGACGACGAGTAGGACGAGGACGAGGAGGACGCCGAGGAGGACGGCGCGTACGACGAGCCGACGGCGGCACGCGGGCGGCGGCCGGCGTCCAGCGCGGCCGGCTCCAGCGGGCCCGAGGCGGCCTGGTACGAGGAGGCGGTGTCCGACTCGGCGGCTAGGGCAGGCTCCGTAGCGGTCTGGCTGTCGCCGGCAGCCGTGAGCGCGGGCACCTGGCGGCCGCCGCGGGCCCGGGCGAGCATGCCGCCCTGGCGGGAGATGGCCTTCAGCTCGGCCCGCTCGCGGCGGTCGGCCGTGCGGGCCCGCACCTTGGCGTCCAGCTTGGCCTGGCGCTCCTCGCGCACCTCCTCGACCGCCTCGTCCAGGCTGCGGACGTTCTCCAGCAGCATCAGCGACCAGGCCGCGTAGGTCTCGCGCGGGGCGCGCAGCCAGCGGACGATCCGGATCTGCGGCAGCGGGCGCGGCACGAGCCCCTGCTCGCGCAGCGCGGCCTTGCGGGTCTGCTTCAGCGCGCGGTCGAACAGGATCGCCGCCGAGATCGACATGCCGGAGAAGAACTGCGGGGCGCCGTCGTGCGTCACGCCGCGCGGCGCGTGCACCCAGTTGAACCAGGCCGAGGCGATCGCGAACACCCAGACCAGCAGGCGGGAGCCGAGCGCGGCGTCACCGTGGCTGGCCTCGCGCACGGCAAGCACCGAGCAGAACATCGCGGCGCCGTCGAGGCCGAACGGGACGAGGTACTCCCAGCCGCCGGACAGCCCCAGGTTCTCCTTGCCGAAGCCCACCAGGCCGTGGAAGGACAGCGCGGCCGCGACACCGGCGCAGCAGAACAGCAGCGTGTAGGAGGAGATGCCGTAGATCATCTCCTTGCGCCGCCGACGCTCCTCGCTGCGCTCCCAGGAGTCGCCGGCCTCTTCCTTCTTCGTGTTCTTGAAACGCAGCGTCGCCAGCAGGACGGCGACGAACAGCAGGGCTGCGCCGCCGACGACGGTCCAGACCAGCTGTATGGAGGTCAGGTTCATTGCGGGTCGGGCCTCGGGTTTCCGCAGGGGACGGGTTCACAGAGCGACACAGGCGGTCAGCTCCCGGTACTCGGGGAGCGCCTGACGATTCGTTCGTCGCCGCACGGCGTACCCGCCGCACCCGCGCAGGGGCGGACGGGACACCTGTGCGGCTAGACGATATCGCGTCCGAAGGGGCGGCATGTTACGGGAGGGGGGCTTCCTCCCGCCAATCGACCCGCCGACCGCTCCACTCGTCGACCCGGCGGTGAGCGCCGGGGGGCCCGACGGGGTAGGGGAGGGGGAGGTTTGGGTATCCGAGGGCCGGGCTGATGCCCGATCATGGAGCGGCGGACCGTCAGATCGCCTGACGGGAGCAGGGGGAGAGGGCGGGATGGTCTCGATCTGGGAGTACCTGCGCGGGGAGCGGAACTACACCTTCGACAACCCGGGCGGTCAGCACAAGGTCATACTCACCAAGTCGACCCCGCAGCACGCGATCACCGGGGCCGCGGCCACCACCGGCTACCTCTACGTCAACCTGCACTGGACCACCCGCTCCGGGGCCGTCCGGCCCAGTGCCCGGGAACGCGCCAAGCGCCTCTTCAGCCCCCGCATCCTGCGCCCGCTGGAGCCGGACTCGGTGCAGAACGAGCAGGTCAACGTCGACCTCGACCTGGCGTGCATGTACGAACTGTCCGACGGGAGCAGCGGCGTGGTGCAGCCGCTCGGCGGCTACTTCGGCGACCTCCGGCAACCGCCGTACATCAAGCTCAGCGGCGACGACCAGTACGGGGCGCCGTCCGGCGAGACGATGTACGTCAACCTGGAGAAGAAGGACAAGTTCAAACGGCTGCTGATCTTCGTCTACATCTACGACGGCACGCCGGCCTTCGAGCAGTCCCACGCGGTGGTGACGATCGTGCCGCAGACCGGGCCGCGGATCGAGATCAAGCTGGACGAACGGGCCCGGGCGGCGCGCTCGTGCGCGGTGGTGCTGATCGAGAACGCGGGGGACAACCAGCTGACGGTGCGCCGTGAGGTGCGGTACGTCAACGGGTTCCAGGCGGACATCGACCGGCTGTACGGGTTCGGGCTGCAGTGGCAGCGCGGGTACAAGAGCCAGGGCGGCTCCGACTAGACCCTGTCCGGCCTGGGCCCTGTCCGGCCCGGCCCTGTCCGGCCCGGCCCTGTTCGGTCCGGTCGGAGCCGGGCGGCGGTGGTGCCCTGGGCAGGCCGATCAGCGGGGCTGGAACTGCGGGCCCTGCGGCGGCAGGGCGAACTCCTCGCCGGTGGGCGGCTGGGCCGCTGCCTGGGCCTGGGCCGGTGGTTGCGCGGGGGCCTGGGCCGGCGGCTGCTGGCCGGTGCCGGCGTGCGGGTAGCCGTAGCTGCCGGGGTGCTGCTGCGGGGCGGGCTGCTGCTGGTGCGGGTAGCCGTAGCCGGTGCCCTGCTGCTGCGGGTACGGCTGGGGGGTGGGCTGCGGGTACCCGTAGCCGGTACCGGGCTGCTGCTGCGGATAGCCGTAGCCGGTGCCGGGCTGCGGCTGGTGCGGGTAGCCGTACCCGGTGCCGGGCTGGTGGGTCGGGGGTGCGGGCGGGGCCGGCGCAGTGGCCGGGGGAACGGCGGGCGGCGCGGTCGGCGGGGGCGGCACCGCGCCCGTGGCGGCCGCGGCGGGCTGCTGCTGGGGCCGGCCCTGGGGGGTGGCCGACGGCTGCGGGACGGCCGGGGCCAGGGTGAAGGTGCCGGGCTCGGGCGGGGCGGTCGGGCGCGGGGCGGGCAGCGGGGTGCTGCGGGGGTCGACGGCGGCGGTGGGGGTGACGGTGGGGGTGGCCGTCGAGGCCGCCGCCGGGGCCGCGGCGGCCTCCGCCTCGTCGTCGACGGTGATGCCGAAGTCGGTGGCCAGGCCGATCAGGCCGGAGGTGTAGCCCTGGCCGATCGCCCGGAACTTCCAGGCGCCGGAGCGCCGGTACAGCTCGCCCGCGACCAGGGCGGTGACGTTCTCGCCGTCGGAGATCGCGAACTCGGCGAGTGCGGGCGCGCCGTCCCCGGCCGTGGCGTCGAAGAGCAGCAGACGCAGCCCGGGCACCGTGCGGAAGGAGCCACCCTCGGAGGAGCCGGCCAGCACCACCCGGTCGACGTCGGCGGGCAGCTTGGCGAGTTCGACCTCGATCGTGTCGATGATCTCGGCGCCGCCGGAGGTCTGCTGCTTGGGCAGGTGGCGCACCAGGCCGGAGGGGTGCCGCGGCTGGTTGTAGAAGACGAAGTCGGCATCCGAACGGACCTTGCCGGTGGCGCCGAGCAGCAGCGCGGACGCGTCCACGTCCGGCGCACCGGGCGTGGCGCTCCAGCGCAGCACGGCGCGGACCGCCGCAGCCGGCAGTGCGATGTTGGCGCCCTTGGCCATCACGTGCGTCATAGCCGACCATCCTGCCCGTTCGCCACCCCTTCGGACAACGTGACCGGGACCGTCGGAACCGGGTCGGACTTTGCCAAGACTTGCGCTTGCCGGGGGTTTGCCGGTGCTCGACCGGTGATCGGTGATCTGGACGGCGATGTTCCGGGAGTTCAGTGCCGAGGAACCGGGGACGGCCGGAATCCGTCCGTACGATGGGCGGTCCAAGGGCCCGCCGGGGTCGGGCGGAGGGGGGCCCGCCGGCGTCCGGCCGGGAACCACGGAGCCCCGTGGACCGGTTAACCATGGTGTCGCACCGCTGGATCGCGGTGTCGTCCCGCGCCGCCGCACGCCCCGGCAACGGACCGGCGGCCGTCAAACCTCTGAGGAGAGCACCTTGCGCCATTTCGGCCACCTCGCCGACGACGTACGCGGTCGCCTCTTCCTCGAACCGCCCCGGCCGTTCACCGCGCGGAGCGAGGCCGCGGTGCTGGCCACCGCCCTCGGCGGCACCCTCTACAGCCCCGCCACCCGGCCCGCGCTGGCCGCCGACATCCGCAAACAGGCTGCTCGGGGCGTGGTGTCGATGGTGCTCTGCCTGGAGGACGCGATCGCCGACCACGAGGTGGACGCGGGGGAGCGGAACCTGATCGAGCAGTTGAATGACCTGGTCAGGGATTTCACCGACTGCACACAAAGCCACCCCCTGCTCTTCATCAGAGTTCGAGCCGCCTCCCAGATCCTCGACCTGGCCGAGCGGCTCGGGCCGGCCGTCGAGCTGCTGAGCGGGTTCGTCCTGCCGAAGTTCACCACGCAGACCGGCGGCGCATACCTGGCCGCCCTGGCCGCCGCCGAGGCCGCCACCGGGCGCCGGCTGTTCGCCATGCCCGTCCTGGAGTCACCCGAACTCGCCCACCTGGAGACCAGGCGCCAGCAGCTCTTCGGCATCGCCGACCTGCTCGCCGGGTACCGGGAGCGGGTGCTCGCCGTCCGCCTCGGCGTGACCGACCTCTGCTCCGCGTACGGCCTGCGCCGCTCGCCCGACCTCACCGCGTACGACGTCGCCCTGGTCTCGGCGGTGATCGGCGACGTGGTCAACGTGCTCGGCCGGGCGGACGGCACCGGGTACACCGTCACCGGTCCGGTCTGGGAGTACTTCCCGGTCCAGGAGCGGATGTTCAAGCCGCAGCTGCGCCGCACGCCGTTCGCCGAGGCCCCCGGGACGGCCCGGGCCTCCGGCGAGGAGGTCCGCCGGCGGATCATCGAGCACGACCTGGACGGGCTGATCCGGGAGGTCGAGCTCGACCGGGCCAACGGCCTGCTCGGCAAGACCTGCATCCACCCCAGCCACGTCCCCGCCGTGCACGCCCTCTCCGTGGTCACGCACGAGGAGTACTGCGACGCCCGGGACATCCTCCGGCAGGAGCAGGACGGCGGCGGGGTCCTGCGCTCGGCGTACACCAACAAGATGAACGAGGCCCGGCCGCACCGGGCCTGGGCGGAGCGGGTGCTGCTGCGGGCGGAGGTGTTCGGGGTGGCCCGGGAGGACGTGAGCTTCGCGGAACTGCTCGCGGCCTGCCTGTGCGGGGAGTGAGGGGGCTGAGGGGGCTGTCCGCAGCAGGCCTGAACGGCCCGACCTATCCGACCTATCCGACTGATCCGAAGACCGCACCACCGCACCATGCGAAGGCAGGACCAGCAGTGACAGCACAGCAGACGTGGACCGGCCGTTGGGTCGCCGACCGGGCCGGCATCGCCCTGACCGGATCGGACCGCCTCCCCGAACTCGTGGGCCTGGCCCTGCGTTCCCAGAACCCGAAGCGCGCCCACCTGCTGGTCTCCACCGTGCTCGGCAAGCACGTCCCGCAGCGGCCCGCGGTCGTCCACGGCGTCGGGCTCGAACTCGGCCGGCAGGTCCGCGAGTTGCTCGGCGACGAGGCCGCCGCGCGGGCCGTCGTCCTCGGCTACGCGGAGACGGCCACCGGCCTCGGCCACAGCGTCGCCGACGGCCTCGACGCCCCGTACCTGCACTCCACCCGCCGCCCGGTGCCCGGGGTGCCCCCGCTCGGCGGCTTCGAGGAGGAGCACTCGCACGCCACCTCGCACCTGCTGCTCCCCGCCGATCCCGAACTCCTCACCGGTGACGGCCCGTTGGTGCTGGTCGACGACGAGTTCTCGACCGGCCGCACGGTCCTCAACACCATCCGTGAACTGCACGCCCGCCACCCCCGCGACCACTACGTCGTCGTCGCCCTGGTCGACCTGCGCTCCACCGCCGACCGCCGCCGGCTCGCCGACACCGCCGCCGAACTCGGCGCCCGGCTCGACCTGGTGGCCACCGCCAGCGGCGCCGTCCAGCTGCCCGCCGACGTCCTGGACCGCGCCGAGCGGCTGATAGCCGAGGCCGCCCCCGCCCCCGCCGCACCCCCCGGAACGCCCGCACCGCTCGCCCGGGTCGACCTGGACTGGCCCGCCGGGCTCCCCGACGGCGGCCGGCACGGGTTCACCGCCCGCGACCGCGCCCGACTGGACGCCGCCCTGCCCCGCCTGGCCGGACAGCTGGCCGACGCACTGCCCGCCACGGCGCGGCGCGTGCTGGTCCTCGGCTTCGAGGAGCTGATGTACGCCCCGCTGCGGTTGGCCGGCGCACTCGCCGACCGGCTGGGCGGCGACCGCGTCCGCTACTCCACCACCACCCGCTCGCCCGTCCTCGCCGTGGACGACCCCGGCTACGCCATCCGCACCCGCCTCGCCTTCCCCGCCCACGACGACCCGCAGGACGACGCGTCGCGCGAGCGCTACGCCTACAACGTCGCCCCCGGCAGCGACCCGGCCCGCCGCTTCGACGCGGTCGTGCTGGTGGTCGACGACGTCGCCGACACCCCAGCCCTGCGCGAGGGCGAGCGCGCCCTGCTCGGCCAGCTGCGGCAGGTCACCGACCAGGTGGTGCTCGCGGTGCTGCCCTCCCACCGGCCGGTCCGGCTGCCCTCCCGCCTGCCGTCCCACCAGCCGTCCCACGGGCCTTCCCGCCTGCCGTCCCCGTTGTACGGCCCGGCGTTCTCCTCCTACCGGCCCGACGAGGTGGCCTGGCTGCTCAAGGACCTCTCCGGCGTCCCGCTCGAAGCCCCCACCGAGGAGCGCGAGGAGGCCGTCCAGAACGGCGGCGCGCACTACGCCGAGTCGCTGCCGGTCGAGTACCAGCCCAGCCCCGAGTACCAGGAGCTGTTCCACCAGGCACTGCGCGCCTCCGCCCGCCGCATCGCGCTCGCCGCCGGCACCGTCGCCGAGACCCTGCTGCGCGAGCGCGGCCCCGGCCTGGTGCTCGCCTCGCTGGCCCGGGCCGGCACGCCCGTCGGCATCCTGATCCGCCGCTGGCTCGCCCACGCCCACGGCCTCGACACCCCGCACTACGCCGTCTCCATCGTCCGCGGCCGCGGCATCGACCCGGTCGCCCTGCGCTACCTGGCCACCCACCACCGCGCCGGCGACGTCGTGTTCGTCGACGGCTGGACCGGCAAGGGCGCGATCACCCGCGAACTCGCCGAGGCCCTGGCCGGCACCGGCTTCGACCCGGACCTCGCCGTCCTCGCCGACCCCGGCCGCTGCGCGCGCACCTACGGCACCCGGGACGACTTCCTGATCCCCTCCGCCTGCCTCAACTCCACCGTCTCCGGCCTGGTCTCGCGCACCGTGCTGCGGCCCGGCCTGATCGGCCCGGACGACTTCCACGGGGCCAAGCACTACGCCGAACTGGCCGGTGCGGACGTCTCCGCCGCCTTCCTCGACACCGTGGCCGACCACTTCGACGCCGTCCGCCCGGAGGCCGTCGCCGCCGCCGACCGGCTGTCCACCGCCCCGGACCGCACGCCCGACTGGGCCGGCTGGGCCGCCGTCGAGCGGATCAGCACCGAGTACGGCATCGACAGCGTCAACCTGGTCAAGCCCGGCGTCGGCGAGACCACCCGGGTGCTGCTGCGCCGCGTCCCCTGGCGGGTCCTCGCCCGGCGCGGCGCCGGCGCCGACCTCGACCACGTCCGGCTGCTCGCCGCTCAGCGCGGCGTCGAGGTCGAGGAGGTGGACGGCCTGCCGTACTCCTGCGTCGGCCTCATCCACCCCCGCTACAGTCGGGGAGCGACCGGGGCCTCCGGTAGGACCGTTGTGGTGAAGGAGTCCTGATGAACCCCGATGTCCTCGTCGCCAGCGACCTCGACCGGACGCTCGTCTACTCCAACCGGGCCCTCGCCCTGGACGTCCCCGACCGGCTCGCGCCCCGACTGCTCTCCGTCGAGGTGCACGACGGCAAGGCGCTCTCGTTCATGACCGAACAGGCCGCCGCGCTGCTCGTCGAACTCGTCCGGCAGGCCTGGTTCGTCCCCGCCACCACCCGCACCCTCGCCCAGTACGAGCGGATCAACCTGCCCGGCCCGACGCCCGGTTGGGTCCCCGCGTACGCGATCTGCGGCAACGGCGGGCACCTGCTCGTCGACGGCGTGCCCGACCAGGACTGGCGCACCGAGATCACCGCGCGGCTCGCCTCCGGTGCGGCCCCGCTGGAGGAGGTCGTCCGGCAGCTCGCCCTGAGCGCCGACCCGGAGTGGACGCACAAGCGCCGCGTCGCCGACGGGCTGTTCGCCTACCTCGTCGTCGAGCGCGCCGCACTGCCCGGCGGCTGGCTCGATGAGCTGACCGGCTGGTGCGCCGAACGCGGCTGGACGGTCTCGCTCCAGGGCCGCAAGGTCTACGCCGTCCCCGCGCCGCTCAGCAAGAGCGCCGCCCTCGCCGAAGCCGTCCGGCGCACCGGCGCGTCCACCGTGCTCGCGGCCGGCGACTCACTGCTCGACGCCGACCTGCTGCTCGCCGCCGACGCCGCCTGGCGGCCCGGGCACGGCGAACTCGCCGACGGCGGCTGGACCGCCCCCGGCGTCACCGCCCTCGACGAGGTGGGGGTGGCGGCGGGGGAGGAGATCGTCCGACGCTTCCTCGCCCGGGTGGCCGCCGCGCCCGTCGTGCCCGTCGTGCCCGGCGTGCCCGGCGCGCCCGTCGCTTCCTGAGCGGAAGCGGCAGCGGTCAGCCGCAGCAGCCGCCGCCGCAACAGCCCCCTCCGCCACCACCGTTGCCGGAGGGGGCCTGGCGCGGGGCGCCGCCCGAAGCGGAGCCGGTGACGGCGACGGCGGACAGCAGCTTCACGGTGTCCTCGTGGCCCTGCGGGCAGACGGCGGGGGCGCCGGCCTGCGCCATCGGGCGGCGGAGTTCGAAGGTGGCGCCGCAGGAGCGGCAGCGGAAGTCGTAGCGTGGCATACCGGCAGGGTACCCAGGCGGAGCCCTGCCGACGTCCTGTCGGTGCCCTGTTGGCGTCCTACTGGGGGTGCTACCGGTGCCCGCCCAGATCGCCGCGGATCAGCCCGATCACCTGCGCCGCCGTCTCCCGCACGCCCGCCAGCTCGGTCAGGAAGTGCCAGTAGTCGGGGTGCCGGCCGGCCGCCTCCAGGGTGGCCACGGCCCGGTCCAGCCGCGCCACCGCCTCGTCCAGCGGGGCGGCGTGCCGCGGGTCCGGCGCGCTGCGGCCCGCCATCGCCAGCCGCTGCGCGTCGCGCAGGGCGAACCGGGCCCGCTCCACCTCCCGGTGCGGGTCGTGCTGCACCTCGTTCAGCTGCCGCAGCCGCTCGTTCACCGCGACCACCGACCCGTCCGCGGTGTCCAGCAGCGCGCGCACCGTACCGATCGCGCCCGTCGCGTCCGCCCAGCGCTGCTCGTCCCGGGCCTGGGCGGCCTCGGCGAGCTTGCGCTCCGCCGCCCGCCCGGTCTCCGCGACCTGCTCCGACACCCGCTGGAGGTCCTGCCAGCAGGCCGAGCTGAACCGGCGGCGCAGTTCGCTCAGCGCCGGCTCGACCGCCTCCGCCTTGGTCTCCAGCGCCTGGATCCGGGTCCGCAGGCTCGCCACCCGCCGGTCGATCTCCCGTGCCCGCTCCGGCAGTTGACCGGCGTCGGCCGCAATCGCCTCGGCGCGCTGCCGCACGTCGTCCGCGCGCCGCAGCGTCGGCGCCACCCCGTGCCGGGCCGGCCCCTCGTTCAGCAGCCCGAGCTCCGGCGCCAGTTCGGCCAGCCGGGCCGCCAGGTCGTCCGCCCGCAGCCCGGCACCGCGCACCGCGTCCAGCGCGTTGCTCGCCTGGAGTAGCGCGCGCTTCGCCTGCTCCACCGCCGGGGTGACCCGCATCAGCTGCTGCTCGGCGCGCTGGAGGGCCGGCTGCAGCCGCTGGAGGAAGTCGTTCAGCTCCGCCCGGGCCGAGCCGAGCTGCCCCTTCACGTCCTCCAACTGGCGCCGGGCCCGCGCCGCGGCGCCGGCGTCCAGCGCCTCGTCGTCCAGGTTGTACGCGTCCAACGCGCCCAGGTAGTTCACGGTGACCTGGTCCACCCGGCCGGTGATCCCCGCCAGGTCCGCCAGCGCCCGGCGGGCCGTCGCCTCGTCCTCGGCCGCCCGGACGGTCTCCACCGCCAACTGCACCTCGCGCTGCGTCGAGTCCAGCTCGTAGAACGCCTCCTGCGCGGCGTCCCGGGCCGCCTTGGCGTCCGCCCGCACACCCTCCCCGCCGCGCCGACCCCACCAGCCGCCCGTCCCGGCCGAGGCCAGCCCCAGCGCACCCAGCGCACCCGCCAGCACCACCGGCACCACCAGTGCGTCGGCCAGCGCACTCCCCGCCCGACGCCACCCCCGCCCGCTCCCGCCGGCCACCGTCACTGCGCGCTCCCTGCTCCGACCCGCTGATCCACCCCCATTCTTCCCGATCACCCCACCCCACCGGCACCCCCACCCGTCCCACTCCCCGACCACCCGCACCACAGCACCCCCCGGGACCAGGTACCCTAGGCAGTCGTCGTGCCCCCACCGGGCCACGACAGGGGGCGCGTAGCTCAGTGGTAGAGCGCTGCTCTTACAAAGCAGATGTCGGCGGTTCGAAACCGTCCGCGCCCACAGCAGGGGTGTGGGTCCGCGAGGGCCCGCGCCGAGATCGAAGAGCATCGAGAACACGTCACGCCGCAGCTCCTGCGGCTGGAGCCGCCAGGGCGGCCGACTCGGCAGCGAGTTCGGCCGCTTTTCTGTTCGGCCGACTCCACGGCCTTCGAGTGTCGGCGGCCGGAATCCTTCCCGTGGCTGTGATCCGCCTGGTGGTTCCGGCGTGAGATCGCCGGCTCGACACGCTGTGTGAACTCCCACTGTGGGCGATGTCCGCATTGCACAGTGTGCGCAGGTTTGTGACTGTGTTGAGGAGGCCGCCATGCCCCTGACCCTCCGACCGTTCGCCCCGCGCGGGTGAGTGGGCCCACCGCCGGTGCGGTGCCGACGTTGGAGCTGGAGGACATCCAGGGCACTGTGCTGCGGCGTCGTCCGGACGTCTACCACGGTGTGTACCTGCTCTACCGGATCGACGACCCGGCCGCGGCGAAGCGGTCGCTGCGCGAGGTCCTGCCGGAGGTCACCAGCGCGGCGGACTGGGAGCGGCCCCGCCCGTTCACCCTCAATGTCGCCTTCACGTACCGGGGGCTGGCCCGGTTGGGCGTGCCGCCGGATTCGCTGGCCTCGTTCTCCCCGGAGTTCCGGGCCGGCATGGCCGCCCGGAAGGAGGTGCTGGGAGACCTCGGTGCCAGCGACCCCGGTAACTGGCCCCCGCCGCTGGGCGGCCCCGACGTGCACATCGGGGTGGTGATCATCGCGACGGCCCCCGAGGGGCTCCACGAGCCGGTGGCGGCGGCCGGACGGTTGGCCGGGGTGAGCCTGGTCTACCGGCTCGACGTCGGTTCCCCGGTCACCGGGCGCGAGCACTTCGGGTTCCGGGACGGCATCTCCAGCCCGTACCTGCTCGGCAGTGCCGAGCGGTCGCTGCCCGGCCAGGACGCCGTCCAGCCCGGCGAGTTCCTCTTCGGCTACCCGGACGAGTCCGGGGCGGCGCCGGCGGGGCCCGCGCCGGACGTGCTCGGCCGCAACGGCTGCTACCTGGCCTTCCGCCAGATGCACGCGGACGTGGCCGCGTTCCGCAGGTACCTGCGGGACCAGGCCCGCTCGCCCGAGGACGAGGAACTGCTCGCAGCCAAGATCGTCGGCCGCTGGCGCAGCGGTGCGCCGCTGGCGTTGGCGCCGGAGCACGACGATCCGGACCTGGGCGCCGATCCGACGCGCAACAACGACTTCCGCTACCACGACGACCCGCGGGGCCTGCTCGTCCCGCGCGGCGCGCACATCCGGCGCGCCAACCCGAGGGACGGCCTGGCCGACACCGTGGTCGAGACCGGCATCCACCGGGTGCTGCGGCGCGGCGCGGCGTACGGCCCGCTGCTGCCGGCCGGGGCCCTGGAGGACGACGGCGCGGAGCGCGGGATCATCTTCATCTTCATGGGCGCCAGCCTGTCCCGGCAGTTCGAGTTCGTGCAGCAGGTGTGGCTCAACGACGGCGACTTCGCCGGCCTCGGCCCCGAGCAGGACCCGCTGGTCGGCAACAGCGGCGGCGCCGGTGTGCACACCATCCCGGCCCGCCCGGTCCGGCGCCGGCTCACCGGGTTGCCCCGGTTCGTGACCGTGCGCGGCGGCGAGTACTGCTTCCTGCCCGGCCTCGCCGCGATCGCCTGGCTCACCGCACTGCCGGACCCGGCCGGCGGCCCGTCCGCCGCGCCGCACTCATCGACATCGGAGGACGACAGGTGACCCCGCCCGAGAAGGACTTCACCCCCGTGCGGCACTCACCCGATCTCGTGCCGCCGGAGCCGGACTTCGACCGGCACCTCCAGCAGTCCAGACCGTCCGCAAGGAGGTGTACCGGCGCTCGTCGGTGCTGCGCCACGAGCTGAACGGCCGGCGCCGCGCCGAGCCGGCCTCGGCCGCCGACGTGCTTCCCGACCCGTCCTGACGCTTCGCCCGAGAGGAATCCAGATGTACGACTTCGACCCGTCGACCTACCAGCCGATCTCACCGGACGTGTCGGTCGAGGAGATCGCCAAGGCCTTCCAGAGCCCCCGTCAGCAGACCGAGGGCTTCGGCCTGCGGGCGGTGAACCGGTCGGAGTTCACCCTGATCGCACCGGTCATCCAGCCGACCGGGCCCGCCGTCTTCCTGGAGCGCGCCGAGAAGGCCTGCATCGAGGCGCCCTACTGGGAGAACCGCCTCGGGACGGTCCACGACCTGCGGGTCGCGCTCGTCAACGACGGTCATCAGGTGCTGTTCTGCGCGACCTACAGCGATGAGTTCAAGCCCTACGTCATCGACGTCATCCGCTTCGCCACCCCGTGGATCGACCACATGTTCAACGACGTGGCGGCCGGATACCCGGGCCTGGCCTCCGACCAGGCGGTCGACTACATCGCGAAGTACCAGGTGCAGGCCAACGTCTGGTACGGCGGGCCGAACCCGGAGGCCACCCCCAGGGACATCGGCAAGGCCATCGCGGTGGCCGCCGCGTTCGACGACCTGCTGGACGCCGCCCAGAGCTGACCGCGTGCGTCGACAGGCGCGCCGGCGCCCGTGCGGGAGGGGCCGGGGTTCGGGAGGCGGGGTGGGGTGGGCTGTGTTTGGGTGGCTGCACACCGCTTGGGAGAGGTGATCCTCCGTGACCATGCCCCCGTTCGGATCGAGTGATCCGTTCTCCGATCTGCTCAGCCGCTTCTTCGGGATGAGTCCGATGGCCTCCCCGCCCGCCGTGCAGCGGGTGCCGATCGGGCGGTTGCTGAGCGAGTCCTCGCAGGAGCTGCTGGGGTTGGCCGCGCACCGGGCCGGCGAGGACGGGATCAGTGATCTCGACACCGGGCACCTGGCCTGGGCGGCCACCCGGGTGGAGCCGTCGCGCCGGATGCTGGAGCGGGCGGGGATCGACCCGGACCAGCTGGCCGGTGACCTGGAGCGGTCGTTGCCGTCCGGGGATCCGGCGGCGGTGGACGGGCAGCCCGCGCTGACGCCGTCGGCCAAGCGTGCGCTGCTGGCGGCGCACGCCCGTTCGCAGGCGGCCGGGGCCTCGTACATCGGGCCGGAGCACATCCTCGGCGCGCTGCTGGACCAGGAGCGGTCCGGGGCGGGGACGGCGCTGCGCAACGCGGCGCCCTCGCAGGAGGCGTTGAAGACGGTGCTGGAGGGGCGCGGTGTCGGCGGGGAGCGCAGCAGCACGGGCGCGCACCCGAGCGAGACGCCGACGCTGGACGAGTACGGGCTGGACCTCACCGAGGCGGCGCGCTCGGGCCGGCTGGACCCGGTGGTCGGGCGGGCCGAGGAGATCGAGCAGACCGTCGAGATCCTGTCCCGCCGGACCAAGAACAACCCGGTGCTGATCGGCGAGCCGGGCGTCGGCAAGACCGCGATCGTGGAGGGGCTGGCGCAGCGGATCGTCTCCGGGGACGTGCCGCAGAGCCTGCGGGACAAGCGGGTCGTCACCCTCGACCTGACCGCCCTGGTGGCCGGCTCCAAGTACCGGGGCGAGTTCGAGGAGCGGCTGAAGAAGGTGATCGACGAGGTCACGGCGGCCGAGAAGAGCGTGATCCTGTTCCTGGACGAGCTGCACACCGTGGTCGGCGCGGGTTCCGGCGGCGAGGGTTCGATGGACGCCGGCAACATCCTCAAGCCGGCGCTGGCGCGCGGTGAACTGAGCGTGGTCGGCGCGACGACGCTGGACGAGTACCGCAAGCACGTGGAGAAGGACGCCGCGCTGGAGCGCCGCTTCCAGCCGGTGCTGGTGCCCGAGCCGAGCGTCGAGGAGACGATCGAGATCCTGCGGGGGCTGCGGGACGCGTACGAGGCGCACCACCAGGTGCGGTTCACCGACGAGGCGCTGGACGCGGCGGCGACGCTGTCCGACCGGTACGTCAGCGACCGCTTCCTGCCGGACAAGGCGATCGACCTGCTGGACCAGGCCGGTGCCCGGGTGCGGTTGCGCAGCCTGAGCGGCTCGACCGAGGCGACCGGGGTGCAGGACCGGATCACCAAGCTGAAGCGGGAGTTGGACGAGGCCGTCGCGGACGAGGAGTTCGTGCGGGCGGCCAACCTGAAGGCCGAGCTGCGGCAGACCGAGGACGAGTTGGCGGCCGTCGCCGAGTCCCGCGAGGAGGTCGTCGACGTGACCGCCGACGACATCGCGCAGGTGCTGTCGTCCCGGACCGGCATCCCGGTCGCGGAGTTGAACGCGACCGAGCGGGAGCGGCTGCTCAAGCTGGAGGAGCACCTGCACGAGAAGGTGATCGGCCAGGACGAGGCGGTCACCGCGGTCGCCCAGGCGGTGCGCCGCGGCCGGGCCGGGATGGGCGACCCGGACCGGCCGACCGGCTCCTTCCTCTTCCTCGGGCCGACCGGCGTGGGCAAGACCGAGCTGGCGAAGGCGCTGGCGGCGCTGCTGTTCGGCGACCCGGACCGGATGATCCGCTTCGACATGAGCGAGTTCCAGGAGAAGCACACCGTCTCCCGGCTGGTCGGCTCCCCGCCCGGGTACGTCGGCTACGACGAGGCCGGGCAGCTGACCGAGGCCGTCCGCCGCAAGCCGTACAGCGTGCTGCTCTTCGACGAGGTGGAGAAGGCGCACCCGGACGTCTTCAACCTGCTGCTCCAGGTGCTGGACGACGGGCGGCTGACCGACGCCCAGGGGCGGACGGTCGACTTCCGCAACACCGTGGTGATCATGACCAGCAACATCGGCTCGCAGCGCATCCTCGACCACGCCGGGAACGTGGACGAGATCCGTGGCGACCTGATGCGCGACCTGCACCAGCAGTTCCGGCCGGAGTTCCTGAACCGGATCGACGAGGTGATCGTCTTCCACGCGCTCACCCGGAAGGACCTGCTGTCGGTGGTCGGTCTGCTGCTGGAGCGCAGCCGGCGTCGGCTCAAGGCGCAGGACGTGCAGTTGGAGGTCACCGAGGCGGCCAAGGAGTGGCTGGTCAACCGCGGGTACCAGCCGGAGTTCGGGGCCCGGCCGCTGCGTCGGACGATCCAGTCGGAGCTGGACAACCGGGTGTCCAACCTGCTGCTGGACGGCACGGTGCGGGAGGGCGACACGCTGATCGCGGAGGTGAGCGACGGCGACCTGGTGGTCACGCTCGCCCGGCCGGAGGCGTCGGCGACCTTCGAGGAGGCGCAGGAGAAGGCGGAGGAGTAAGCGGGGGAGGCCTGATCCGTCGGAGATCTGCCCCGCCGCCGGACGGTCCGGCGGCGGGGCAGCGCGTACCTACGCCTGCGGGAAGACCTCGCGCAGCAGCGGCTCCGGCAGCCCGCGCTTGCGCCACTCGCGCGGGTAGCCGAGCGAGACCTCCTCGAACGGGACGCCGTCGTAGCTGGTCTTGCGGGGGATGTGCAGATGGCCGTAGATCATCGCCGCGGTGTTGAAGCGGCGGTGCCAGTCCGCGGTCAGTTCGGTGCCGCACCACTGGGCGAACTCGGGGTACCAGAGGATCTCGGTGGGGTGGCGGACCAACGGGTAGTGGTTGACCAGGACGAGCGGTACGTCCGGGTCGCAGGCCGCCAGCCGCTGCTCGGTCAGCCGGACGCGCTCGCGGCACCAGGAGTCGCGGTCCGGGAACGGGTCCGGGTGGAGCATCCGCTCGTCCGCGCAGACGATGCCGCTCTCGTAGGCGGCCGCCAGGGACTCCTCCTTGGTGGTCGTGCCCGGCGCGCGGAAGGAGTAGTCGTACAGGAGGAAGAGCGGGGCGATGCGGACCGGCCCGCCGGCGCCCTGCCAGAGCGGGTACGGGTCCTCGGGGGTGAGCACGCCGAGGTTCCGGCAGAGGTCGACCAGGTGGTCGTAGCGGGCCACGCCGCGCAGCTGCACCGGGTCCTCGGGGTGGGTCCACAGCTCGTGGTTGCCGGGGGCCCACACCACGCGGGCGAAGCGTTCGGCGAGCAGTCCGAGCGCCCACTCGACGCTGGTGGTGAGTTCGGCGACGTCTCCGGCGACGAGCAGCCAGTCGTCGGGGGTGGTGGGCCGGATCTTCTCCACCAGGTCGCGGTTCTCCTGGTAGGAGATGTGCAGGTCGCTCACGGCGAGCAACCGCCCGCCCGCCCCCGTGGGCTCCGACGGCGCGTCGCTGCGGTACTCGGTAGTCACTCCTGCCCCCTGTGGTCACCCGTCCGATGTCGCCACAGTACGTGGCGGACGGGGACCGTGGGGCGGGTTGACGCGATCGGCCGTGCGAAGGGAGGGGCCGGCGGACCGCCGCCACCGCGCGAACGAGCCATTGCGGCCGAAGTGCTTTCTTGGTGTCGTCTTGACTCTTGACAGTGAGTCATGTCCGCGACAGCTTTGGTGCACCCCCACACCGAGAGGTCTCTCATGAAGAAGCCGCTCATAGGCATGCTCGCCACCGTCCTGGTCGCCGGAGCAACCGCCCTCGCCGGCGCCCTCCCGGCCCAGGCCGCCACCGCGGAGGCCCCCGCCGCCGTGTCCGTCGCGGCCCAGGACGGCCAGTCCCTGAGCGCCCAGGCCCAGGTCACCGACACCAAGGCGGCCCCCCGCGCCGTCAACTTCGCCGGGACGGTGGCCCTCAACAACTGTTCCGGTTCGCTGGTCCGGATGCCAGGCTCGGCCGCGAGCGACCCGGCCCTCGTCCTGTCCAACGGCCACTGCCTGGAGTCCGGCATGCCCGGCCCCGGCGAGGTGATCCTCAACCAGCCCTCCAGCCGGACCTTCACCCTCCTCAGCTCCAGCGGCAGCGGGCTCGGCACCCTGCGCGCGACCAAGGTGGTCTACGGCGCCATGACCGACACCGACGTGTCGATCTACCAGCTGAACACCAGCTACGCCTCGATCCAGTCCCGGTACGGGATCGCCCCGTTGACCATCTCCGCCGCCCACCCCACGCAGGGCACCTCGATCAAGGTCGTCTCGGGCTACTGGAAGAAGATCTACTCCTGCTCGATCGACGGCTTCGCCTACCAGTTGAACGAGGCGGACTGGACCTTCAAGGACTCGGTCCGCTACACCTCCGGCTGCAACGTGATCGGCGGCACCTCCGGCTCGCCGGTGGTGGACGCGAACACCGGGCAGGTGGTCGCGGTCAACAACACGATCAACGAGAACGGCGAGTCCTGCACCCTCGACAACCCGTGTGAGGTCGACGAGAACGGCTCGGTGACGGTGCACCAGGGCATCGGCTACGCCCAGGAGACCTACGGCATCCCGGCCTGCTTCGCCGCCGGCAACCGGTTCGACCTCACCCTGCCCGGCTGCACCCTGGTCCGGCCCTGACCTGACCGCCGCGACGGCCTCGACCTGAACCGTGGCCGCCATCCCGCGCCCGACCGCCACGTCGTGACGGAACCGGGGCGACCCCGCTGACCAGCACCGATCCCCGATGGGCCACCCGCGAACGGCGGGTGGCCCATTCGGCCGTCCACCAGGCGGCCGGCGCACCACCCCCGCCGCACTGTCGTCCCGACAGAGCGGCAGTCATATCCGTGTGACCAATGGAGAGTTGATGACCACCACGCTGCGAAGGCTGCTGGTTTCCGTCCTGCTGATACCGCTGCTCGCGCTCGGCGGCCTGGCGACCCCGGCGCTGGCCGCCGGTGCCCAGGGCGCCGGTACCGCCGAGGCCGCCCACGGCCGGAGCCCCGCCGACGACCCGAATGCCGACATCAAGGACCGCCTGGCGGCGATCCCCGGGGTGACGATCACCGAGGAGAAGCCGACCACCACCGGTCACCGCTACTTCCTGCTCACCTACACCCAGCCGATCGACCACTTCCGCCCCTGGCTGGGCACCTTCCAGCAGCGCTTCAGCGTGCTGCACCGGGGCTACGACCGCCCGACCGTCTTCTACACCAACGGCTACACGCTGGGCACCAACCCGTCGCGCACCGAGCCGACCCGGCTGGTGGACGGCAACCAGGTGTCCATCGAGTACCGGTACTTCACCCCGTCGCGCCCCGAGCCGGCGGACTGGTCCAAGGCCGGCATCCGCCAGCAGGCCGCCGACTCGCACCGGCTGGTGACCGCGCTCAAGCGGATCTACCAGCAGGAGTGGCTCTCCACCGGCGCCAGCAAGGGCGGCATGTCCTCCACCTACTTCCGCCGCTTCTACCCGGACGACGTCGCGGGCACGATCGCGTACGTGGCGCCGAACAACACCGACGTCAACGACTACGCGGCCTACACCAACTTCTTCCGCACCGTCGGCACCCCCGAGTGCCGGGCCGCGCTGAACGCCGCCCAGCGCGAGCTGCTGGTGCGCCGCGACCGCCTGGAGACCCGCTACGTGGCCGACAACAAGGCCGCCGGCTCGACCTTCAACACCCTCGGCACGCCGGACCGGGCGTACGAGGCGGGCGTGCTCGACGTGGTCTGGGCGTTCTGGCAGTACAGCACCGAGGCGGACTGCGCCAAGGTCCCGGCCGCGGCCACCGCGACCGACGACGCGCTGTACGCGTGGTTCGACTCGCAGTCCGGCATCACCGGCAACAGCGACCAGTCTCTGGCGAAGTACACCGCGTACTACTACCAGGCCGCGACCGAGCTGGGTGCGCCGTTCTTCGACGTCTCGCACCTCAAGGGCGTGCTGCACTACGACTACAAGGAGCTGTACTCGGCCCGGTCGTACGTGCCGAAGGACATCCCGATCTCCTTCAACCCGAACGCGATGCGGGACATCGACCGCTGGGTGAAGCACGACGCCGAGCGGATCATCTACGTCTACGGCGGCAACGACCCGTGGGGCGCCAAGCCGTTCAAGCTCGGCCGGGGCAGTGACGACAGCTACGTCTACACCGTGCCGGGCGGCAACCACGGCTCCAACATCGGCCAGCTGCCGGCCGCGCAGTCGGCGGAGGCGACCGCCAAGGTGCTGGAGTGGGCCGGCCTGGGCGACCAGGACGCCGCCCGCTCGCTCGGCAAGAAGCAGCAGATCCCGCCGTTCGGCCCGCTCGACGAGGAGGGCCTGAAGCTGGAGTCGCAGCGCCACCCGCTGTAAAGCGCCACCCGCTGTGACCGGCAGGTCGTAGCGTTGTGTGACGCTTTGGAGGAGGGGGGGGGCGCGGGGCGGCCGCCGGCCGGCCGGCGCGGGCGCGGGGGGACCCGCGCGGGGGGGGGCGGCGCGGGCCAGCAGTAGAATACT
>NZ_JBHWIO010000032.1:17910-36561 GCF_042732075.1 Kitasatospora sp. NPDC059812 | reverse complement strand
TGCTCGCCCCCCCCCCCCGAGCTCCCCCCCCCCCGGGGGGGGCGGGGGTGGTTGTTTTTGTGGTCGTGGGGGGGGGGGGCGCCCGCGGGGGGGGGGGCCCCCCCTCCTCGCGCATCTGGCGGGGCCGGCCCGCTCGGGACGGGCCGGGCCCTATCTGAAGTACTGAATCAGTGCTTCAATGCTTTTATGGCCTACCGACGCACGCCCGCCGTCCAAGCCCGGCTGGACGCCCAGCGCGAGGCCGTGCTGCAGGCAGCCGTCCTGCTGCTCGCCGAGCGCGGCTACGGCGGCTGCACGATGGCCGCCGTGGCGGACCGTGCCGGGATCGCCACCGGAAGCCTCTACCAGCACTTCGCCAGCAAGGCCGAGCTGTCCGTGCAGTTGTTCCGCCGGGTGGTCACCCGCGAGATGGCCGCCGTCGACGCGGCCGTCGCCCTCCGGGAGGGCCCGCGGCAGCGGATCGCCGCGGTCGTCGAGACCTTCGCCGCCCGCGCTCTGCGCGCGCCCCGGCTGGCGTACGCGCTGCTGGTCGAGCCGGCCGACGCGGTCGTGGACAGCGAGCGCCTGGTGTTCCGTCGGGCGTTCCGGGACGTGATCGCCACCGAGATCGCCGCCGCCGTGGCGAGCGGCGAACTCCCCGAGCAGGACCCGGTGCTGACCGCCGCCGCGCTGGTCGGCGCGGTCGGCGAGGCGCTGGCCGGCCCGCTCGCGGCCGCGCCTGCGCCTGTGCCTGTGCCTGCGGCAACGGCCGCGCCCGCACGGACGGCCGCGCCCACGAAGCCGGCGGGCACCACCGACGTGGTCCCCGCCCTGGTCTCCTTCACCCTGCGTGCCCTGGGAGGACGCGATGACAGCGACGCATGAGGTCACCAACCAGGTGCCCCTGCCGTACGGACACGACACCGCCGCCGATCCGACCCTGCTCGCCGCCCTGCACCGGGCCGGCGCCGGCTGGGCCGAGTCCGAACTGCACGAGCTCGGCCGCCTGGCCGGCTCCGAGCAGGCCGCCGAGTGGGGCCGGCTGGCCAACGAGAACCCGCCCGTCCTGCGCACCCACGACCGCTTCGGCCACCGCGTCGACGAGGTCGAGTTCCATCCGGCCTGGCACGAGCTGATGCGTACCGCCGTCTCCCACGGCCTGCACGCCGCGCCCTGGCGGGACGAGCGGCCCGGCGCCCACTCCGCCCGGGCCGCCAAGTTCTTCGTCTGGGGGCAGGTCGAGGCCGGCCACACCTGCCCGATCTCGATGACCTACGCCGCCGTCCCGGCCCTGCGCGCGAACCCCTCCCTGGCGGGCGAGTTGGAGCCGCTGCTGGCCGCCACCACGTACGACTTCGGGCTGCGCGAGCCGCGCACCAAGCGCGGGCTGATCGCCGGCATGTCGATGACCGAGAAGCAGGGCGGCTCGGACGTCCGCACCAACACCACCACCGCGATCCCGCACCCGGACGGCACCTACCGGCTGACCGGCCACAAGTGGTTCACCTCGGCGCCGATGTCCGACCTCTTCCTGACGCTCGCCCAGGCGCCGGGCGGGCTCAGCTGCTTCATGCTGCCGCGCGTCCTCCCGGACGGCACCCGCAACCGCCTCCAGCTGATGCGGCTCAAGGACAAGCTCGGCAACAAGTCCAACGCCTCCGCCGAGCTGGAGTACGACGGCGCGGTCGGCTGGCTGGTCGGCGAGGAGGGGCGGGGGGTGGCGACCATCATCGAGATGGTCAACATGACCCGCCTGGACTGCACCGTCGGCGCCGCCTCCGGCATGCGCTACGGCGCGATCCGGGCCGTCCACCACGCCCTGCACCGGCGGGCGTTCGGCCGGCCGCTGGTGGACCAGCCGCTGATGCGCAACGTGCTCGCCGACCTGGTGGTGGAGTCCGAGGCGGCCACCGCCGTCGCGATGCGGCTCGCCCAGAGCACCGACCTGGCCCTGGCCGGGGACGAACCCGAGGCGCTGGTACGGCGGTTGGGCCTGGCGGTGGCCAAGTACTGGGTCTGCAAACGCGGCCCGGCGCACGCCGCCGAGGCGCTGGAGTGCCTGGGCGGCAACGGCTACGTCGAGGAGTCCGGGATGCCCCGGCTCTACCGGGAGGCGCCGCTGGTGTCGATCTGGGAGGGCTCCGGCAACGTCGCCGCCCTGGACGCGCTGCGCGCCATGGCCAAGCGCCCGGAGACGGTCGAGGCCTTCCTCGGCGAGCTCGACGCCGCCGCCGGGGCGGACCGCCGGCTGGACGCGGCCGTCGCCGACCTGCGCAAGCAGCTCACCGACCAGGCCGACCTGGAGTACCGGACGCGCCGACTGGTCGAGTCGATGGCGCTGGCCTTCCAGGGCGCGCTGCTGGTCCGCCACGGCAGCCCGGCGGTGGCGGACGCGTTCTGCGCCACCCGCCTCGCCGGGGACCGCGGCTCCGCCTTCGGCACCCTGCCGTCCGGCGTCGACACCGCCGGGATCATCGACCGGGCCCGCCCGGTGCCGGCGTGAGCGAATCCCAGGAGGTCCGCGCGTTCTGGCAGGCCCTGGGCCTGCCCGGCCTCATCGACGTGCACACCCACTTCATGCCGAAGAAGGTCCTCGACAAGGTGTGGGCGTACTTCGACGCGGCCGGCCCGCTGGTGAACCGGCCCTGGCCGATCACCTACCGCGAGGCCGAGGAGCAGCGCGTCCAGCGGCTGCGGGACTTCGGCGTCCGGGCGTTCACCTCGATGCTCTACCCGCACAGGCCCGGCATGGCCGGCTGGCTGAACGCCTGGTCGGCCGACTTCGCCGCCCGCACCCCGGAGTGCCTGCACACCGCGACGTTCTTCCCCGAGCCCGAGGCGCCCGGCTACGTGGCCCGCGCGATCGAGGACGGCGCCCGGGTGTTCAAGGCGCACGTGCAGGTCGGCGGCTACGACCCGGCGGACCGGCAGCTGGACGAGGTGTGGGGGCTGCTCGCCGAGACCGGCACGCCGGTGGTCACCCACTGCGGGTCCGGACCGGTGCCGGGCAACTTCACCGGTCCCGGTCCGATCGGCGAGGTGCTGAAGCGCCACCCCGGACTGGTCCTGGTGGTCGCCCACCTCGGCATGCCCGAGTACCGCGACTTCCTCGACCTGGCCGAGCGCCACCCGGCCGTCCGGCTGGACACCACGATCGCCTTCACGGACTTCGCCGAGGCCGACGTCCCGTTCCCGCGCGCCGAACTGCCGCGCCTGCGCGGCCTCCAGGACCGCGTCCTGCTCGGCAGCGACTTCCCCAACATCCCGTACCGGTACGTGCACCAGCTGGAGGCACTGGCCGGGCTGGGCCTGGGGGAGGAGTGGCTGCGGGCCGTCTGCCACGACAACGCCGCCGCGCTCTTCGGGCTCGCCCCGGCGGGCTGAGGCGGCCGGTCGCCGGGGGCGCGGTCCTGAGCGCCCCCGGCCCCGGGCCCTTACCTGCGGGGTAATCGACGCCCGGCGGCCGGGCGGGCAGGGTGGGGGGACCCGGCCGGCGTCACCGCCGCCGGGCCCCATCCCCGTCAGGAGGCTGATCCGCCATGTCCGCGAACGCCCTCACGCCCGCCCGCCCCGGCTCCGCCTCCCCCCTGGGGACGGTGCGCGGCGTGCTCGCCCTGGACGCCCTGGTCACCGGCGGCAACGGCCTCGTCTACCTGGCCTTCGCCGGCCCGGTCGGCGAACTGCTCGGGGTCGGCCGCAGCGTCCTGCTCGCCCTCGGACTCTTCCTCACCGGCTACGCCCTCGGGGTCGGCGCCCTGGCCGCCCGCCGGCGGCCGCCGCGGCTCGCGGTGCAGGCGGTGATCGACCTCAACGCCGTCTGGGTGGTGCTCAGTCTGGTGGCGATGGCGGCCTGGTTGGAGCCGACCACGGCCGGTGCCGTCTGGATCCCGGTGCAGGCGGCGGTGGTGGCCCTGTTCGCCGTCCTCCAGTTCACCGCGCTGCGCCGCCGCGACGGGGGCGGCACCGGGGGGCGTCGTACCTGAACCGGGGTCAGCGCTCCGGGCCGACCGCGTCCTGGAGGAACCGCACCGTCTCCGCGTCGGCCGGCAGGAGGGTCTCCATGGCCAGCTCGGAGACCGTCACGTCCAGCGGCGTGTTGAAGGTCGTGATGGTGGACAGGAAGGACAGCACCCGCCCCTCGTGCCGGATCCGCATCGGCAGCGCGAACGGGAACAGCCCGGCGCCGTCCGCCTGCTCCCCGCCCGGGCCCGGGTCGTCCGCCGCCGTCGGGTAGCCGGCGACCTCCTCGTACAGCCGCCGCAGCGCCTCGCCGCACAGCAGCTCGATCCGGTGCTCCACCCGCTCCAGCAGGTGCCGCCGCCACTGCGGCAGGTTCACGATGCGCGGCGCCAGCCCCTCGGGGTGCAGGGCGATCCGCATCGCGTTGAGCGGCGGTTCCAGCAGGTGCGGGGCGACGCCGTCGAGGAGCAGCCCGAGCGAGCGGTTGGCCGCCAGCACCCGGAAGGTCCCGTCGACGACCAGCGCCGGGTACGGGTCGTGGGCGGCGAGCAGCCGCTCCAGGCCGCCGCGCAGCGCGTCCATCGACGGGTCGTCCAGCGGCGTCTCGGGGAAGTGCGGGGCGTAGCCGGCCGCGAGCAGCAGGGTGTTGCGCTCGCGGACCGGGACGTCCAGGTGTTCGGCGAGCCGCAGCACCAGCTCCCGGCTCGGGCGGGACCGGCCGTTCTCGACGAAGCTGAGGTGCCGGGTCGAGGAGTCCGCCCGCAGGGCCAGTTGCAGCTGGCTGAGCTGGCGCCGTTCGCGCCAGCCGCGCAGCAGCGGTCCGACTCCGGTACCCGTCGGGCTGCCCATGCCCGCCATGATCGTCATGGCCAGGACGGTACTGGACCGGGCCCGCCCCGGGGGAGAGGGCCTTCCGGCCCGGTCGGCGCGGCTTCGGTCGGCGAGGCTCTGGTCGGTGCGGCTGGTCGGTGGGGTTGGGCGGTGGAGCTTTTCGTTCGGTACGGCTTCGGGGGTCCGGCTCAGACGCCGGTGCTCGACCCCGGCCGGATGACCATCAGCACCACGACCACCGCCCACAGCAGGTTGAACACCCCGGCCGTCATCGGCAGCAGCCGCAGGCCCTGGACGGCCTTGGCGTGCTGCTCCGGCGCGGTGTCGGCGCCGAGCGCGTCCACCGCGGCCTGCTGCCCGGGCAGGACGAAGAGCAGCAGCGAGAGCGCGGCGATCGCGGTGAGCACCATCGAGACGATGATCCAGGACTGCCCGAGCACGTCCATCACCTGGGCCAGGCCGATGCCCATCACCGGCACCGCGACCCCCAGCAGGGCGTAGACCTGGGTGATCCGGTGCAGGATCCGCAGCACGCCCGCGTCCGAGGCCTGGTCCGGCCCGCCGGCCAGCGCGGCCTTGGCCCGGCGCGGGAACATGCTGACGGCCACCGCGACCGGGCCTATGAACAGGACCGACGCGAGGACGTGCAGGCTCAGCAGGAACTTGGCCATGGCGGGGACACCCTTAAATCCGGCGGTGGGCAGCTGGTGCGACGGGCGTCCGGTGGCGGCGCGCCCGCGATCAGGCACGCTAACACCGCTTATCCGGGGGCCCGCCGCGCGGGTGGGCGTGCTCGTTCCGCAGGACTGCAGTGCTCCGCCCTGTTCAGCCCGCCGTCGTCAGCCGGACGATCCTCGGCGCGGCGGTGCTGACCGCCGCGACGGCGGCGCCGTGCTCCGGGTCGGCCCAGTCGAGCAGGTGCAGGTCCTGGTGGCGGCTGCGCAGCGGGGCGCCGGGCGGGACGTCCAGGGGCAGGTCGGACAGGTCGACGGAGGCCAGGGTGTCCAGGGTGGCCCGCCCGATCTTGATCAGCGACTCCTTGCGCACCCACAGCCGCAGGAACGCCTGGTCCGGCTCCGGTGCCGCCTCGACCAGGCGCAGTTCGGCGGGGGAGAGCACCCGACGGGCGACCGCGCCCAGCGATCCGCCGCGCGCGGCCAGCTCGACGTCCACCCCGACCGGCTGGTGGCCGGCTCCGGCCGCGACCACGCCCCGGGTGTGCGACAGGCTCACGTGCACCTCGGGGTGGTCCGGCAGGTACGGCTTGCCGTGGTCGGCCAGGCCGCAGTCCGGGCACTGCTGGGCGAGCGTGAGCGAGGCCGCCGGGACGTCGAGCAGCCGGGCGGCGCAGAGCCGGACCAGCACGTGGCCGGCGGTGAAGTCGATCCGCCCGGACTCGTGCCGGAAGCGCGCGGCGCGTTCGCGTTCGAGGGGGGTGAGCAGGTGCTCGCCCGCTTCGGGGTGCCGCAGTACGGCGTCGGCGGACGCGACGGCGACGAGCGGCGTGCTCTGGTCCTGGGCCTCGGAGGTCATTGCTCCAACCTAACGGGCGCGGACGTCGGGCGGGGGCGGCGCGGAGGTCGCCCGGGCAGGGCCGGTGGGAGGCGACTGCTGCGCCGCGCGGTGGATTTTCGGATCGGATCTGAGGATCTGTAGGGTAGGAATCGCCCGATTTGAGGTTTGATGTCCCGGATCTGCGGGATCGCCAGCAGATAGTACGAACGGGGCAGGTTATGAGCGCCTGCTCTTTTTCCTATGCGCGGAGGAATGTGTCGATGGGTCAGGGCACCGGTACGCCGGATCACAGAACGACCGCCGTGAGAAGAGAACCCGCCACCCGCAGGCGTCGGACCGTCCGGGTCGCCGTGGCGATCGTCGTCGCGGCGCTGCCGCTGGCGGCCGTGCTGACGGTCGGTTCGGCTGCTCCGCTCGCCCCGCCGCTGGGCGCCTGCACGGGCCCCGACTGCCCTGCCACCTGGCCGCCGCCGAACAACGGCGACTTCCCCGGCCGGGACGCCAGCATCAACGTCTTCACCGGCGGCAACTACACCGTGACCGGTCGCGCCGCCGAGGCCGAGGGCAAGATCGTCACGCTGGGGAACCTGACCGTCGAGAAGAACGGCGGCGGTATCTACAACATGGGCGTCGTCGGCGTCGGCTCGCGCGTCGTGCCGCCCAACGGCAGCGACTTCGTCACCACCGGCGGCAACGTCGACGTCGTGACCGGCAACTCGATCCTGATCGGCGGGAGCGACTCCCACGGCCCGGCCTTCGGCAACCTGCGCCACGCGGGCAGCGTCACCGGCACCGTCAGCATCGACCCCACCGGCCAGGCGATCCAGGACCCGAACGCCGCCGCCCCGTACCAGACGGTGCTCACCCAGATCGAGGAGATCTCCGACTGCGTCGGAAAGGCCACCGCGACCGGCACCGTCGACATCTCCTCCAGCCAGGCGACCTTCACCGGCGACGGGACCAGCCTGAAGCAGGTCTTCAACGTCACCCAGAACCTCGCCTCGCCGAGCGGCGGGCAGATCGGACTGGTCTTCAACAACATCCCGGCCGGGGCCACCGTCGTGGTGAACATGCTCGGGGACAGCCCGATCATCAACACCTACACGGGCACCGGCCTGGCCGGGGACCAGACCACCGACATGCGGTCGAAGCTGATGTACAACTTCCCGACCGCGACCTCGGCGCAGATCCTCGGCAGCGCCCAGTTCCAGGGCTCGGTCCTGGCCGGCAACCCGGGCGGCACCACGACCATCGCCCAGCCCGGGATGAACGGCCGGGTGTACCTCGCGGGCAACCTGATCCACACCGGCACCGGCGGCTACGAGATCCACAGCTACCCGTTCGACGGGGACCTGCCGGACTGCCAGGTGACGCCGAGCCCGTCGCCGTCCACCTCGCCGTCCTCTTCGCCGTCGTCGTCCCCGTCCTCTTCGCCGTCCTCGTCGCCCTCTTCCTCCCCGTCTTCCTCGCCGTCCTCTTCGCCGTCGTCGTCCCCGTCCTCCTCGCCCTCTTCCTCGCCGTCGTCTCCGTCCTTGTCGCCCTCGGCCAGTCCGTCCAGCTCGGGCCCGGCCCCGACCAGCCACCACCCGTCCGAGCACCCGACCAGCCACCACCCCGGTGGCGGCGGTGAGCTGCCCTCCACCGGTGCGGGCAACGCCCCGGTGGTCTTCGGCCTGGCCGGCGTCGGCCTGCTCGGCCTCGGCGGTCTCGCCGTCCTGGCCGCCCGCCGTCGCGGTCGCCACAGCTAGGTCCGGCTTGGGGCAACGAGCGCCCGAGCAACAGCAACAACGGCCCAGGCCGCCCGCGTCGACCCCGACCGGGCGGCCTGGGCCGTGTCGGCGGCCCGCCGCAGGCCGACGGCGGCTCAGCGGGAGCGGAAGAAGCGGTCCACCGTGCGGCGGCCGGCGGCGACGGCGTGCACCGGTTCGCCGACCATCCGGCCGGCCTCGGCTTCGGCGCGGATGGCGTCGGCGCGTTCGGTGCGGCCCTCGGTCGCGTCCCACCGCTCGGCCTGGGCCCGCTCGACGCGGGGGAGGAGGCGGTGGCCCAGCGTCCACGTGATCAGGAAGAGCAGGGTCAACCCCAGGGCCAGCATGAAGGGTTCGGGCTCAAGCGGTCCGAGTTCGATGTTCATGCAAACCTCCCTTTGTGGCTGACGGTGAGTCAACTGAGAGGCTTCCCAAGGGTGATGGGGGTCGAACTTTACCTGGACATGACCTGCGTCACTGTTCCGTGACGGACTGTCCGCCGATGCCGGGCCGGACCGCGCCGGACCCCGACCGCGCCGCCGGGCCTCAGGTCACCTCGCCCCGGCGGGAGAACCGCTCCTCCCGCCACTCCCCGCCGGCCAGCACCTCGGCCAGCTCCCGGGCCGCGTCCCAGACGTCGGTGTACGAGAGGTACAGCGGGGTGAAGCCGAACCGCATGAGGTCGGGCGCACGGAAGTCCCCGATCACGCCGCGCGCGATCAGCGCCTGCACCACCGGGTAGCCGTCGGCGTGCCGCAGCGCGACCTGGCTGCCCCGCCGGGCGTGCTCGCGCGGGGTCACCACCTCGATCCCGTCCAGACCCTCGACCAGTCCGATGAACAGGTCGGTCAGGGCCAGGCTCTTCGCCCGGACGGCGGCCGGGTCGGCGCGCTCCCAGACGTCCAGGCTCGCGCCCAGTGCGGCCTGCCCGAGCAGTGACGGCGAACTGGTCAGGAAGCGCCCGATGCCCGGCTTGGGGTCGTACCCGGGCTCGAAGGCGAACGGGCGGGCGTGCCCGAACCAGCCGCTCAGCGGCTGCCGCGGGCCGGCCGCCAGGTGCCGCTCCGCGGCGTACAGGAAGGCCGGCGAACCGGGGCCGCCGTTCAGGTACTTGTAGGTGCAGCCGACCGCGAAGTCCGCGCCCGCAGCGCCGAGTTCGACCGGCAGCGCGCCCACCGAGTGGCAGACGTCCCAGATCATCAGCGCGCCCGCGGCCTGCACCCGGGTGGTGATCCCGGGCAGGTCCAGCAGCTCGCCGGTGCGGTAGTCCACGTGCGAGAGGACGACCGCGGCGACGTCGCCGTCCAGGTGCCGGTCCAGCTCCTCCGGCCGGACCAGCACGCTGCGCGCACCCTCGACCAGGCCGGTGGCGCCCTCGGCGATGTACAGGTCGGTCGGGAACGCCTCGCCGTCGCCCAGCACCGTGCGCCGCCCGGGGCGCAGCCGCAGCGCGGCGACGAGCACCTTGAACAGGTTCACCGAGGTGGTGTCGCAGACCACCACCTCCTCCGGGCCGGCCCCGACCAGCGGGGCGATCCGCCGCCCCAGCCGGTAGGGCTGCTCGAACCAGCCGGCGTCGTTCCAGCTGCGGATCAGCTCCCGGCCCCACTCCTCCTCGACCACCTGCCGCACCCGCTCCGCGGTGCGTACCGGCAGCGCGCCGAGCGAGTTCCCGTCCAGGTAGACCACCCCGTCCGGCAGGGCGAACTCCTTGCGGAACGCCGCCAGCGGGTCGACGGCGTCCAGCGCCGCGCACTCCTCGCGTGTGACCATGCCCATCCCCTCGTTCACAGCTCGTCCCGGATCGTCCACAGCTCCGGGAAGACGTCCTGCTCGGCGGACCTGCGCAGCCAGCTCAACCCGCTGGAGCCGCCCGAGCCGGGCTTGCCGCCCATGGTTCGCTTGACCGCGGACAGGTGGCGCTGGCGCCAGCGGGTGACCCGCTCGGCGACGTCCAGCAGCGCTTCGGCGAGCGGCTGCAGGTCGGCGTGCTCCGGGTCGGTGTAGACCAGGCGCCAGGCCGCGGCGACCTCGTCGCTGGCGCGGTAGCGCTGCTCGGAGGGCTCCGGGTGCAGCGGCAGGCCGCGCCGGGCCAGCAGGGCCAGCGCGTCGTCGTACAGGCCGGGGGAGCGCAGGGCCTCGGTCAGCTCGGCCTGCGTCCGCGGCATCCCGTCGTACATCGCGAGCAGTGCGGCGTTCTTGTTGCCGAGCAGGAACTCCAGGTGCAGGAAGGCCGCGGACTGGAAGCCGGAGGCCTGGCCGAACTCCGCGCGGAAGCCGTTGAACTCCTGCGGCGTCATGGTGGCCAGCAGGTCCCAGGACTCCACCAGCACGTCCTGCGCGTGGGTGCCGCGCCGCAGCGCGGCCAGCGCGGCGGGCAGGTCGTCCTCGCGCAGCGCGCGCTGGGCGAGCGTCCACTCGTGCCGCAGCAGGTCGAACAGCAGCTCCATCACCTGCGTGGTGACGATGAACGACAGCTCGGCCGGCACCTTGCTGCGCGGGTGCTGCAGGCTGTGCAGCTCGTCCAGGCACACGTAGCGGGCGTACGGGGTGCCCCGATCCGGCTCCCCGCGCCGACCGAACGACAGGCTGGGCGTCTCCACCGTGTCGTGCCCCATCCCGATTCCTCCTGATCCACCCGGGCCCGTCGCCCGGACCGGCGACCAGACGGACGGCCTGGTTCCACCGGGGTGCCCATTGTGCGGCGGTGCGACCCCCCGGTTGAATGGTCGACGGACACCGCAACTGCGATCCGGGCTGTCGTTCGCGAGGCGTTCGGCCGATTCGCTTTACGATCGCGAAACCACCCATTCCAGTCACTCCGGGAGCCGCCATGGACGCCGTCGACCGCCGCCTGCTGGCCGAGTTGCAGACCGACGCCAGGCTCTCCTACAACGAACTCTCCCGCCGGGTGAGCCTGTCCGCACCCGCGGTGGCCGAACGGGTCCGCCGACTGGAGTCCGACGGCGTGATCACCGGGTACCACGCCCATGTGGACCTCAGCCGGGCCGGACTGCCGATCACCGCGCTGGTCCAGATCCAGTGCTACGGCCCGCGCTGCGTGCTGCGCGACCCCCAGGTGGCCGCCTGGCCGGAGGTGCTCCAGCTGCACCGGGTCACCGGCGGGGCCTGCTGCGCGCTGCTGGTCGCGGTGCCCACGATGGCCGATTTCGAGGCCCTGTGCGACCGGCTCGGCGGCTACGGCCAGCCGTCCAGCTCGATGATCCTCTCCAGCCCGGTGCCCTGGCGGCCGGTGGTCGCGCCCGCCGGGGCGTAGCGCCGTGAAGCCGTAGTGCCGTCGCCCCGGCGCGGCGCGGCATGGCGCCATGGCGCCGTCACGGCCGCCGAGCGGCCCGGGGCCGGAACGGTAGGTTCCTCGGCATGCCGAACGAGCGTCACATCCTGCTGCTGCCCGGGAGCCTGCGGGCCGGTTCCACCAACGAGACCGTGCTGCGCACCGCCGCCGCCGTGGCCGCCGCCACCCCGGGCCTGCGGGCCACCTACTACGCGGGGCTGGCCGGCCTGCCGCACTTCAACCCGGACCACGACACCGACCCGCTGCCCGGGCCGGTGGCCGCCCTGCGCGCCGCCGTCGAGGCCGCCGACGCGCTGCTGGTCTGCACCCCCGAGTACGCCGGGACGCTGCCCGGCTCCTTCAAGAACCTGCTGGACTGGACGGTCGGCGGGACGGAGATCGCGGACAAGCCCGCCGGCTGGATCAATGCGGCCGGCCCGGGCCGGGGTCAGGGCGCGGAGGCCACCCTGCGCACCGTCCTCGGCTACACCGGCGCGGCCGTGGTGGACGGGGCCTGCGTCCGCATCCCGCTGGACCGCGGGGCGGTCGGCCCGGACGGGCTGGTCGCCGATCCGCTGGTGCGGGAGCGGATCGGCGAGGTGCTGGCCCGGCTGGCGGCCGCCGCGGTCTGACGGGTGGCGGCCGGGCGGGCGGCGGTCTGACGGGCGGCGGCCTGGCTCAGTGCCCTTCGGGCATGTGCACCCCGAGCCCGGCCAGGCCGGTCAGGAACAGCTCCACGCCGACCGCCGCGAGCAGCAGCCCGAGCAGCCGGGAGAGTACCTCCAGCGAGGTGCGGTGGGTGCGCTGCATCAGCGGCGCGAGCAGGGCCACGCAGACGTAGTTGATCACCACGACCGCGAGGTAGGCCCCGCCGATGGTGGCCTTCCAGCCCCAGTCGTTGCGGGCGAGCGAGGCGACCAGCACGGCGGTGACCGCGAGCGGGCTGGCGATGTACGGCAGCAGCAGTTCGCGGATGCCGTCCACCATCGGGTTCGGCAGGTGGTCGCCGTCCTCGCTCTCGCCGCCGAGGTGGACGCCGAAGACCAGCGCGACCGCGTAGATGAAGAAGATCGCCCCACCGGCGAGCTGCAGCGACTGGTCGCTGATGTGGAAGAGCGTGGTGACCTCGTCCGCGGTGAAGCCGAGCACCAGGCCGATCACCGCCGAGATGACCGTGCTCCACGCCGCCAGCCGCCGCAGTTCCCGGGTGCTCCGGGTGGAGGCCAGCCGGGCGAAGGCCAGCAGGACCTTGGGCGGGCCGACCACGGCGAAGAAGGTGATGAAGGCGCTGCTCAGATTGAAGACGAACATGCGCCAAGCATGACCGCGGCGGCTGGTGCGGCCGCTCCGCCACGCCACGCCCCGCGGTCGGGCGTGGCGTGAATCTCGTCGGGGGGCGGTTCATTCCCGGTCGCCGGCGAATTCGCCCGGATGGCCGTCCCGGCTCGAACGGGTGCGCGCTCTCGGCTCCCATGGAAGTCGGATCACCTGCCCGGGAGCGAGGATGCGACATGTGTCTGAACCGTAAGGACCTGGGCCTGCTGGCCCTGCGCGGCGCGGTCGGCGGGGTGCTGATCGCGCACGGCACCCAGAAGCTGTTCGGCTGGTTCGGCGGCGGCGGCCTGGAGGGCACCGCCCAGGCGATGGAGCACATGGGCTTCCACCCCGGCCGGCAGAGCGCCATCGCGGCGGGCGCCGGTGAGGCGGGCGGCGGCGTGCTGCTGGTCGCCGGGCTGGCCACCGGGGCGGCCGGCGCGGTGGTGGCCGGGACGATGGCCGGCGCGGTGGCAGTGCACGCCCCCGGGGGCTTCTTCGCGACCTCCGGCGGCTACGAGTACCCGGCCTTCCTCGGCGCGGCCGGGTTGGCGCTCGGCCTGGCCGGTCCGGGGCGGTACTCGCTGGACCACCTGACCTGCCACGTCCTCGACCGGCCGTGGATGGGCCTGGCGGCCTTCGCGGGGTCCGTCGCCGGGGCGTACGGCGTGGTGGCGCGGCGCCGGCACGTGGTGCGGCTGCGCGAGGAGCGGGCCGCGATGGAGGCGGACGCGCAGGAGGGCTCGGGGCTGTCCTGACGCGCCGGCGGCCCCAGGTCCTGTCCGGGGGCGGCCCGCGCCGGCCTGCTAGCCCGGGTCACCCGGAGGCACCAGTCCTGCTGGCGGCCCCCGGGCGGCCCTCGGAGGGTGGGCGGGGAGGCGTGCCGGGCAGCCCGGCGCCGAGGCAGAAACGAGGGACCGCATGGACCGCCTGGACCGCATGGACCGCCAGCCGCTCACCCGGATCGGTTCGAGGCCGCGGGTCACCGCGCAGCACCTGGACGCGCCGCCGGTGCGCCGCCAACGCCGGGCGGTGGCCGGGGTGTTGGCCGCCACCATGGTCGCCGGGGTGGCGCTGGCGGGCTGCTCCTCCGGAAAGAGCGCGAGCAGCGTGGCCACCTCGGCCTCCGCCGCGATCGAGCGGGGCGCCTCGGCCGCCGCGTCCGCCGCCTCGGCGCTGGCCTCGGTGGCGGGCGGGGCGGGGGCGGTGATCGCCTCGGCGGAGGCACGGGCCTCGGCGGCGGTGTCGGCGGCCTCCTCGGCGGTCGCCGGGATCAAGGGCGGGCTGGACGCCAAGGGGGACGTGGCCGTCGGGGCGGTGAGCACCGGCTCGGACGGCAGGGCGCAGGTGGAGCTGACCGTCACCAACCACGGGCAGCAGTCGTACCGGTACGTGATCCAGGTCGACTTCACCGACGACTCCGGCTCGGTGCAGGACGCGACCGCGGTGACGGTCCAGGACGTGGCGGCCGGCCGGAGCGCCCAGGCCACCGCGCGCAGCAACCGGGACCTCTCGGGCAGCCTGAAGGCCGTGGTGGCGAACGCGCTGCGCTACTGACTCCCGCTACTGGCGCGCAGGTCAGCGCGGGTGTCCGGCGGGGGCCGAACCTTAAGCGCGGCTCAAGGCCCAACGGGACCCCTTGACGGGGGAGTTGGTCTAGTCCATTTTTATTGCCCAGGTGCAGGGAGCCCCTGAACCGGCGTCAACGGCCTCGTGCCGCGGGCGCCGGTTCGGCACATCCCGGTGTCCGTCCAGGCCCGATCCCGCTGATCCCGCTCGATTCCCCGCACGATTCCCCGCACTGAGCTGTCATGTCCCGGTCGCCCGACCCCACCTCGGGCGCATCCCCACGGGACGACGCAAACCCCCACAACCAGGAGTCACGCACCCATGCTGCGTTCACGCATTGAAAGGGCCGGGACCCCGGCTCCGACGGGCGGCCGTCGACGCCGCCCGAAGAGCCTGGCCGCCGTCGCGGCCGGCACCGCCGCCTCCGTGCTGCTCGGCGCGGGCCTCGCGCTGACCGGCGGCGCCGCGGCCAACGCCGCGACCACCAACACCACCGGCGCGGCCGCCACCAGCGGCGGCATCAAGGTCGCCTACTACGACCAGTGGTCGGTCTACGCCAACGCGTACTACCCGAAGACGATCCAGGACACCGGCGTGGCCGGGAAGCTCGACTACCTGATCTACGACTTCGGGAACATCCACCCGACCGACCTGGGCTGTTTCGAGGCGACCAAGGCCGCCGACACGAACGACAACAACCCCAACGCGGGTGACGGCGCGGCCGACGCGTTCGCCGACTACCAGAAGAGCTTCGGCGCGGACATCTCGGTCGACGGCGTCGGCGACGTCTGGAACCAGCCGATCGCGGGCAACTTCAACCAGCTGAAGAAGCTGAAGGCGAAGAACCCCAACCTCAAGATCCTGCTCTCGCTGGGTGGTTGGACCTACTCCAAGTACTTCTCGCCGGCGGCCGCCACGGACGCCTCGCGCAAGCACCTGGTCTCCTCCTGCCTCGACATGTTCATCAAGGGCAACCTCCCGAGCGACGCCGGCTACGGCGGCCCGGGCACCGGCGCCGGTGTCTTCGACGGCATCGACATCGACTGGGAGTACCCGGGCGGCGGCGGCCACACCGGCAACATCTCCAGCCCGGCCGACAAGCAGAACTTCACGGCGCTGCTGAAGGAGTTCCGCACCCAGCTGGACGCCCAGGGCAAGGCCGACAACAAGACCTACGCCCTGTCGGCGGCGGTCGGCGCCGGCCAGGACAAGATCATGAACGTCGAGACCGACAAGATCGGTCAGTACCTCACCTTCCTCGACGTCATGACCTACGACATGCACGGCGGCTGGGACGCCCAGGGGCCGACCAACCACCAGGCCGCGCTCTACGCGGGCCCGAACGACCCGTCGACCCCGGTCAAGCCGGGCCACGGCAAGTACTCGATCGACAACGCCATCAAGGCGTGGACGGTCGGCGACGCGGACTACGGGATCCCCGGCGGCTTCCCCGCGAACAAGATCAACATGGGTGTGCCGTTCTACTACCGCGGCTGGACCGGCGTCCAGAACAACGGCAAGAACGGCCTGTTCCAGCCCGCCGCCAGCCCGGCGACCGGCGCGGCGATGTCCGGCAACGTCCCCGGCATCCAGATGTACAAGGAGCTCGCGGGCTTCGTCGACAACCCGTCCAAGACCTTCTGGGACGACGACGCCAAGGCCACGTACTTCTACGACGGCAACACCTTCTGGAGCGGTGAGGACACCCGGTCGATCCAGGCCAAGCTCGACTACGCGCACTGCAACGGCCTCGGCGGTTCCTTCGCCTTCTCGCTGTACGACCTGGGCACCAAGACCGGCCTGTTCGACACGATGGTGAACGCCACCAACGGCTCCGCCGCCGGTTGCCCGGCCCCGCCGACCGGCACCCCGAGCAGCACGGCGACCCCGACCCAGACCCCGACCGGCACGCCCACGGGCACGCCGACCGGCACCCCCACGGGTACCCCGACCGGTACCCCCACCGGCACCCCGACCTCGCCGGCCGGCTGCCCGGCCGCCCCGAGCTGGGACGCCAACACCACCTACGCGGCCGGCGGCACCAAGGTCTCGTGGAAGGGCCACTACTACACCAACAAGTGGTGGACCAAGGGCGACGACCCGAGCCAGGGCGGCCAGTGGGGCGTCTGGACCGACAACGGCGCCTGCTGACCCTTCGGGCGGCATGAGCTGAGGGCCTGACGGACCTTCGCAGCACCTGAACCAAGCAGTCCGGCCCGCCGGGGGAGTACCCCCGGCGGGCCGGACTCGTTGCGTTTCGGGGGCGCGACCCGGGCGTGCGATCCGGGAGTGCAACCCGGGCGCGCGACTCAGGCCGGGTCGGCGGTGCGCCCGGGCGCGTCCGGCCGGCTCTCCTCGATCCGCCGCAGCATCCGCGCCAGCATCGCGGACAGCACGGCCCGCTCCTCGCCCGTGACGTCCTGGAGCAGCTCCTCCTCGAACACCGCCGCCATCCGCATCGACTCCAGCCACTTGTCGCGGCCGTTGTCGGTGAGCTCGATGATCACCCGGACCCGGTTGGTCTCGTCGCGCTCCCGGGTGACCAGGTCCTCGGCCACCATCCGGTCGATCCGGTGCGTCATCGCGGCCGGGGTGAGCCCGAGCCGCTTGGCCAGCTCGCCCGGTCCGAGCTGGTACGGGCTGCCGGAGACCACCAGCGCCTTGAGCACCTCCCACTCGGCGGCCGTGATTCCCAGCACAGTCAGCTGCCGGTCGTAGGCCACGCCCATCCGTCGGGCGACCCGGGACAGGGTCTGCACGATGGTCTCCACCTGGGGGTCCACGGTGGGGAATTCCCGCTGGTAGACGGCCACCTGCTCGGCGATGCCGAGCTCCCTGGCGGTGGCCGGCGCGGGCTTGTCCGTAGTCATGCGGACCAGTGTCGCACGGAGGCGTGAATCCCTTAAGCCTTTGACTCAACACTCTTCCGGTGCTAAGACTTTATCTCGTCAAACTTTAGCTCTGAAATCTTCTGGACCTTAAGAGTATCCAGTTGAATCCAGGAAGGGATGTGCACGGTGACCGGCACGGTGAAGCAGCAGAGGCAGCAGCGACGCGGGGCGGGCGGCCCGCTGCGCCGCGTCCAGATCGGCAACGCGCTCAGCGCGTTCGGCAGCGGCTTCACGATGCCGTACATGTTCGTGTACGTGGACCAGGTGCGCGGACTGGGTTCGCTGGCGGCCGGGATGGTGTTCACCGTCTTCGCGCTGGCGGCGCTCGCCGTCCTCCCGTTCACCGGTCGCGGCATCGACAGGTACGGGCCCCGCCCGGTCCTGCTGGCCGGCACGGCGCTCGCCGCCACCGGCGCGTTCGCCTTCGGCCACGCCACCGGCACCCCGGCCCTGCTGGTCTCCTCGTTCCTGTTCGGCGCGGGTGTCACCACCTGCCAGCCGGCGCTCGCCACGATGATCGTCCGCTGCTCGACGGCCGCGACCCGCTCGCACGCCTTCGCGCTCCAGTTCACCCTGGTCAACCTGGGCATGGGCATCGGCGCCCTGGTCGGCGGCCAGATCGTGAACGTCGCCGACCCGGCCAGCCTCACCCGGCTGTTCACCATCGAGGCGGCGACCTTCCTCGGCCTGGCCCTGGTCACCGGCACCGCCCGGATGCCGGCCAACCCGCTGATCCCCCTCCAGGAGAAGAGCGACGGCCCGACCGGCCTGCGCGCGCTGGTCGCCGACAAGGCGATGCTGCGGCTCTGCGCGCTCGCCGGGCTGATCTTCTTCACCTGCTACGGCCAGTTCGAGTCCGGCGTCGCGGCCTTCGCCACCGACACCGTCGGCACGCCGCCCTCCACCCTGGGCTTCGCGATCGGCGCCAACGCGCTGACCATCGTCGTCCTGCAGATGTTCATGGTGCGGATCACCGCGCGCCGCCGCCGCACCACCGCGATGGCCGCGGCCGGCGTGGTCTGGCTCGGCGCCTGGGCGATGGCCCTGGTGGCCGGCCTGATCCGGACCGAGACCATGGCCGCCACGGTCGCGATCGTCTCGATCTACGCCCTGTTCGGCGTCGGCGAGTCGCTGCTCGCGCCCACCATGGGCCCGATCGTCGCCGACCTCGCCCCGGCCCGGCTGCTCGGCACCTACAACTCCGGGTACGCCCTGGTGAAGCAGATCGCCATCGCGGTCGGCCCGGCCGTCGGCGTGCTGCTGGTCGGCTCCGGCACCTGGCCGCTCTACCTCGCGGCCATGGCGGGCTCCACGCTGCTGGTCGTCGTCCTGGCGCTGCGGCTGCGCCCGTACCTCACGCCGGAGCAGGACAACGCGGCCCCGGCCGTGGTCCGCACCACGGTCGTCCGGGAGCTGCAGACGGCGGCGTGACCGCCGACGGGGGGCTGCGGACGGCGGCGTGACCGCCGACGGGGAGTTGCGGACGGCGGCGTGACCGCCGATCGAACAGGCGTGCCGACGGGCGCCGACCGGGTCACCTGGTCGGCGC
>NZ_JBHWIO010000032.1:0-17900 GCF_042732075.1 Kitasatospora sp. NPDC059812 | reverse complement strand
CCCCAACACCCCTGTCTCCGGGCTCCAGCTACGAGGTCGGGGGCGCGCCCGCGGGGGGGGTGTGGCGGCGGGCGGCGGGCCCCCGTAAGCAAGCGGCGGGCCGCGGGGCCCCCAGGGGGTCACCTGGTCGGCCCCCGTCGCGCTTGGCTTCGCGACCACCGCCACATAGTGTCAGTGGCTGTTGGCCGCCCGGCCCGGTCGGTACAGGAGACCCGGCCGGCACAGGAGACAGGCGAATCGGCGAGGCAATGACGCAAGCGGCGCTCACGCACCCCCCGGCGGTCCAGGCCCCGGCCCCCGCCGCCCCGGCACCGGCCCGGGGCCGGCTGCTCCGCCTGTCGGCCGACTGGTCCGGCTGGCTCGGGCCGATCGGCGTCGCGCTCTTCGCCGGCCTGCTGCGGTTCTGGAACCTCGGCTACCCCAACGCCTTCGTCTTCGACGAGACGTACTACCCCAAGGACGCCTGGTCGCTGCTGCGGCAGGGCTACGAGGGCAGCTGGCCGGACCACGCCAACACCGACGTCCTGGCCGTCCCGCAGCACATCCCGCTCACCTCCGCGCCCGAGTTCATCGCCCACCCGCCGCTCGGCAAATGGGTGATGGCGATCGGCGAACAGCTGTTCGGCATGCACCCCTTCGGCTGGCGGTTCATGACCGCCCTGCTCGGCACCGTCACCGTGCTGATGCTCGCCCGGATCGGCCGCCGGCTCTTCGGCTCCACCCTGATCGGCTGCACCGCGGCCCTGTTGATGGCCGTCGACGGCCTCCAACTGGTGATGAGCCGGGTCGGGCTGCTCGACGGCATCCAGATGTTCTTCGTGCTCGCCGCCTTCGGCAGCCTCCTGATCGACCGCGACCACGTCCGCGCCCGGCTGGTCGGCGTCACCGACGGTGACCGCGCCCGGCTCGGCCTGCGCCCCTGGCGGATCGCCGCCGGGGTGCTCCTCGGCGCCGCCTGCGCCGTCAAGTGGAACGGCGCGATGATCCTCGCCGCCTTCGGCCTGCTGACCGTCCTGTGGGACCAGTCCGGCCGTCGCGGGGCCGGCGCCCGCCGCCCCTGGCGCTCGATGCTGCGCCGCGACGCCGTCCCCGCCTTCCTCGCCATGGTCGGCTCCGCCCTGGTGGTGTACGTCGGCGCCTGGGCCGGCTGGCTCGCCAGCGGCGGCAACGGCGAGGGCGGGTACGACCGGCACTGGGCCGACGGCCGCCCCGGCCTGTCCCCGGACACCTTCCTCGGCGTCCCGCTGCCGCAGGTGTCGATGAGCTGGGTGCCCGCGTCGCTGCGCAGCCTGTGGCACTACCACTCGCAGATGTACGACTTCAATACCGGGCTGAGCACCCCGCACACCTACCAGTCCAACCCCTTCAGCTGGCTGGTCGTCGGCCGCCCCGTCTCCATGTACTGGGAGCAGGTCCCGAACGGGCAGCACGGCTGCACCGCCACCGGCGGCTGCGCGTCCCAGATCCTCGGCCTCGGCACCCCGCTGCTCTGGTGGACGGCCTGCTTCGCCCTGGTCTACCTGCTGTGGCGCTGGTTCTTCCGCCGGGACTGGCGCTCGGGCGCCGTGCTGTGCGCCGTCGCCGGGATCTACCTGCCCTGGTTCCAGTACCAGGAGCGGACCGTCTTCTCCTTCTACATGGTCGTCCTGGTGCCGTTCCTGTGCCTGGCCGTCGCGCAGATGCTCGGGGCGATCCTCGGCCCGGCCGGGTGCAGCCCCGAACGCCGCCGGATCGGCGCGGCCGGCGCCGGGCTGATCGTGCTCGCCATCGTCGCCTGCTTCGCCTTCTTCTACCCGCTGTACACGGCGGAGGTGATCCCGATGACGTCCTGGCAGGACCGGATGTGGTTCACCAGCTGGATCTGACACCGGTGCCCCTGTCCGCCGCGGGCGGTCAGCTGCTGCCCGTCACCCCGATGCTCGGGGTGGTCACCGCCGTCCTGCTGCTGGCCGCCGTCGCGGTGGCCGGCCGGGGCCTGCTCGGCCACGGGCACGCGGTGCTGCGGGCCGGACTGCGCGCGGTGGTGCAACTGGCCGCCGTCGCCGCGGTGATCAGCTGGGTGGTCGGCTCGCTCTGGTGGTCGGCGCTGTTCGTGCTGCTGATGTTCACCGTCGCGGTGCGCACCGCCGGGCGGCGGATGACCCCCGGCCCCGACTGGGTCTGGGCGGCCGCGCCGATCGGCGCCGGCGTGCTGCCGGCGCTCGCCCTGCTGCTGGCCGTCGGACTGCTGCCGGCCAAGGGCCTGTCCGTCATCCCCGTCGCCGGCATCCTGATCGGCGGCGCGCTCACCGCCACCTCGCTGGCCGGGCGGCGCGCCCTCGACGAACTGCGGCAGCGCCGCGGCGAGGTGGAGGCGGCCCTGGCGCTCGGCTTCGAGGACCGCGACGCCCGGCTGGAGATCTGCCGCACCGCCGCCGCGACCTCGCTGGTGCCCGCTCTCGACCAGACCCGGACGGTCGGCCTGGTCACCCTCCCCGGCGCCTTCGTCGGCATGCTGCTCGGCGGCGCCTCGCCCGTCCAGGCGGGGGCGGTGCAGCTGTTCGTGCTGGTCGGGCTGCTGGCGGTGGAGTCGGTGGCGATCGTGGTGGTGCTGGAGCTGGTCGGCCGGGGGCTGGTGAGCGCGGGCTGGTGAGCGCGCGGGCTGGTGAGCGCTGGGGGGCCGGGGCGGGGGCGGGTACCGGGCCGCCTTGGGTACTGGACGCGGTCGGGTACCCTTGAGCACGTTGAAGGGGAGTAGCCCTCCACCGGACCGTCGACATACTGGCCCTCACGGGCCCGGCGCCCGGGGCACCCGATCCTCCGGGGTCGGTGCCGGCGAGACCTTCGGCCGCAGTGCTGTGACCATGACCAGTGCTGTCGGGCCGAAGCGTCCCCTGACGGACCTGCGGAGGCCGGGCAGCCCGACCGAGGGACCCTTTCTGATGAGTTTGACCGTGGCCGCGCTGACGTTCGGCATCATCTTCCTGGCCGAACTGCCGGACAAGACCGCGCTGGCCAGCCTCGTACTCGGCACCAAGTACCGTGCCAGCTACGTCTTCGCGGGTGTCGCCGCGGCGATGGGCGTTCAGGTCGTCCTCGCCCTCGCCGCCGGGCACCTGCTCTCGCTGCTGCCGCACCGCTGGGTCGAGGGCGTCACCGGCGTGCTGTTCCTGGCCGGTGCGGCCATGCTGCTCTTCCACGGCGGGGGCGACGACGAGGAGGGGCACGCCGCCAAGGAGCCGTCCTCGAACAGCTTCTGGAAGGTGGCCGGGGCCAGCTTCTTGGTCGTCGCGGTCGCCGAGTTCGGCGACCTGACCCAGATCATGACCGCCAACCTGGCCGCCAAGTACGCCGATCCGCTGGCCGTCGGCCTCGGCGCGTGGCTGGCGCTGTGCGCGGTCGGCGGGCTCGCCATCGTGGGCGGGCAGAAGCTGCTCAAGTACGTGCCGATGAAGCTGATCATCCGGGTCGCGGCGGCGATCATGGTGGTGCTGGCGGGCATCAGCATCTTCGGGGCGATCACCGGCTGACCCCTTGTCCGCGGGGCTCAGCAGCCCGGGTCGGCCTCCAGGGCGGCCCGGGTCTTCGGGCCGTAGACGAAGGTCTCGCCCTTGATCCGGTTGCTGGTCTGGTAGTCGCCGAGCACCGACCGGGTCCAGAAGTCGAAGGTCCCGGTGATCATCGACTTGTCGACGTATCCGCACTCGGCCGCCCACAGCCGCTGCTGCATGTCCTTGACGTCGGCGCCGGTCATCCCCATCTGGAGCACCCGGGTGGTCGGGGTCGGCGTCGGAGTGGGGGTCGGGGTCGGCGTGGGCGTCGCGGTGGTGGGGGTGGGCGTGGGCGTCGCGGGCGCGGTCGGGGCGGAAGCGGGGGCCGGGGGAGCGGCGACCGGGGCCTGGGTGGTCGGCGTCGGCGCCGGGGTGGCCGTCTTCGTCGGGCTCGGCTTGCGGGTGGGGGGCGACGTCGGGCTCGGTGCCTCGCTGGTCGGCGGCGGCGGCGTGGCCGGGTCCGTCGGTGCCGGGGCGGTCGGCTCCACCGGCGCGGGCGCCAGGGTGGTGGGCAGCGGCTGCGCCTGCCGGGTCGTCGGCGCGGGCGAGGGCGTCACCGCGTACGCGATGCCGATGGTGAGCGCGACCAGGCCGGCGCCCACCCCGGCCAGCAGCAGCTTGTGCCGGGCCAGCGGGTTCTGCGCGGCCTGCTCGGCGGCTCTGCGCGCGGCCCGGCCGCCGACGGGCTCCGGCTCGGGCCCGGGCGTCGCGTGGTCGAAGGGGAAGACTCCGAGGTCGCCGCCGGACGCGGCCTGCGGGGCTGTCGCCGCCGCGTAGGCGCCCGGCCCGGAGGCGGGCACCGGCGGCAGCACGGTGGTGGCGTAGGCGTCGGCGTCCGGCCCCAGCGGGGGAACCACGGGCGGGGCGGGGTGGACGGGGGCCGGTTGTCCCGGGGCGACCGGCGGCAGGACGGCGGTCGCGAACGGGTCGACGGCGGGGACGTCCGCCACGGGCTCCTCGGCGACCTGGCCGACGGCCTGCGGCACGTACGGGCGGACCAGTGGCGGGCCTTCGAGGTGCGGGAGGACGGCCGTCTCGGTGAGGCTCGGGTCCGGGACGCAGCCGCACCCAGTGGAGCGTGCGGTGCCGCACGTCGGGCAGTGCTGGTCCGGCATCGGCCGGTCCTCCTCGGTTCTCGGGCGGTCTGCGTGCCCCGGGGCGGTTCCCGGGCTCACGATCGCGCCTGATTATGCAGGACGTCCCGGAGGGGGGACAGGGGCGTCCGGACCCGGGCGGGGGTGTTGTGCCGGTTGGTGGCGGTTGTTTCCCGAGGAACGGTCGGGGAGCGGCGGATGTCCCCGGTGCCGGCGGTCGGGTCGGTGCGGTGTGTCCTGGGTCGGTGGGCCCGGCGGCTACGTTCGGCTCAATCCGAGGGAGCAAACCGGGGCATTTCTGACAGCATGGTGAGCTGGGAGTGATCATCCGCACGGGCCCGCCGCCTCGGCCGGGGCCCGCGACCCTACGGAGCCGCCATGACGGACTCGCGCGCCGCGTCCGACCGCAGCCCGGCGTACGAGCCCGGCCCGCCGGAGGTCACCGTCCCCAACCTCTGGGTGCCGATCGGTGCCCTGCTGCTGGCGATGCTGCTCGCCGCCCTCGACCAGACCATCGTCTCCACCGCGCTGCCCACCATCGTCAGCGACCTCGGCGGCCTGGACCACATCTCCTGGGTGGTCACCGCCTACCTGCTGGCCTCCACCGCCGCCACCCCGCTCTGGGGCAAGCTCGGCGACATGTACGGCCGGAAGCGCTTCTTCCAGGCCTCCATCGTGATCTTCCTGCTCGGCTCCGTACTCTGCGGCATCGCCCAGAACATGGGCGAACTCATCGCCTTCCGCGCGCTGCAGGGCCTGGGCGGCGGCGGGCTGATCGTGCTCACCCAGGCCATCGTCGGCGACCTCGTCTCCCCCCGGGACCGTGGCAAGTACCAGGGCCTCTTCGGCGCCGTCTTCGGCGTGACCAGCGTCCTCGGGCCGCTGCTCGGCGGACTGTTCGTCGACAACCTCAGCTGGCGCTGGGTCTTCTACATCAACCTGCCGATCGGCATCGTCGCCCTGGTGGTGATCGCCGCCGTCCTGCCCGGGCAGGAGGCCAGGCGCCAGCACCGGATCGACTACCTCGGCACCGTGCTGATCGCCGCCGTCGCCACCTGCCTGGTGCTGATGACCTCCCTCGGCGGCACCACCTGGGGCTGGACCTCCTGGCAGATCGTCGGGCTCGGCGTGCTCGGCCTGGTGCTGCTGCTCGCCTTCGTCCTGGTCGAGCGGACGGCCAGCGAACCGGTGCTGCCGCTGCGGCTGTTCCGCTCCCGGACGTTCAGCCTGGTCGCGGTGATCTCCTTCGTGGTCGGCTTCGCGATGTTCGGCGCCCTCACCTACCTGCCGACCTTCCTCCAGGTCGTCAAGCAGGTCTCGCCCACCCTGTCCGGCATCCACATGCTGCCGATGGTGCTCGGCATGCTGCTCACCTCGATCGGCTCCGGCCAGATCGTCGCCCGCACCGGCCACTACCGGATCTTCCCGATCGCCGGGACGGCCGTCACCACCGTCGGCCTGCTGCTGCTCTCCCGGCTCGACGAGCACAGCAGCACCACCGAGATGAGCCTCTACTTCCTGGTCTTCGGCCTCGGGCTGGGCCTGGTCATGCAGGTGCTGGTGCTGATCGTGCAGAACTCCGTCGGCTACCAGGACCTCGGCGTCGCCACCGCCGGCGCCACCTTCTTCCGCTCCATCGGCGCCTCCTTCGGCGTCTCCATCTTCGGCAGCCTGTTCGCCAGCGGGCTGCGCGACCGGCTCGCCGACGCCCTCACCGGCCTGCCGCTGCCGCCCGGCTTCCACCCCGAGGCCATCACCTCCGACCCGCGGGTGATCACCCGGTTGCCCGCCGTCGTCCAGGAAGCCGTCCACCACGCGTACGCCGAGTCGATCACCCGGGTGTTCCTGTACGCGGTGCCCGTCGCGGTGGTCGCCTTCGTGCTGTCGCTGTTCCTACGCGAACAGAAGCTGCGCTCCACCGTCACCGCACCCGACCTGAGCGAATCCATCGGCCTCAACCCCGTCCAACGCTCGTCGCTGGACGAGATCGCCCGCGCGCTCTCGATGCTGAGCACCCGCGAGGCCCGGCGCGACCTCTTCCGGCGGATCACCGAGGGGGCCGGGCTGGACCTCCAACCCGCCTCCAGCTGGCTGCTGTTGCAGATGCACCACCACGGCTCGGTCGAGCCGGCCGAACTCGCCGAGCGGCGGATCATCCCGATCGCCGTCATCGAGAGCGCCGTCCGGGAAGTCGAGGGCCGCGGCCTCGCCGCCCGCAGCGGCGGGCTGGCGCTACGGCTCACCGAACCGGGGGCGGAGACGGCCGTCAAGCTGGTCGCCGCCCGGCGCTCGCAACTCGCCGACCTGCTCGGCGACTGGGACGAGCAGCAGTACGCCGACCTCGCCGACCTGCTCACCCGCCTCAGCTCCACCCTCTGCGCCGACCGGCGCGACCGCCCGGACCGGCCCGCCCACGAGCCGCCGTACCGGGGGGAGGGGCGGTCGTTCTAGCCTGCCTTGCAGGGGGTTTGGATGGAGAGCCAGGCGACGGCGGCGGCGAGCGCGGGGTCGTCGTCCTTGCGGGGGTCGGCCGTTTCGACCGCCTCGTCCGGCTCGATCGGGCCCTCGTGGACCCGGCCGGTGCGGTCGGCCTCGGCGGCGCCGGTGAGCAGCAGGACGGCGCCGTCCGACAGCCGGTGGGCGGCGTTGCCGGTGGGCACCCCGTAGGTGGGCTGGCCGAAGCTGCGGGTGGCCGGGCGGCCGATGAAGGCGATGGCGACCGCCTCGCCCGCGCTGCCGGTCGCGCGGCCGGTGAGGACGGCGACGGGCGTTTCGGGCGTCTTGTCGTGGTGGGTGGGCGCCTTGTCGTGGTGGGTGGCGGGGGAGGCCTGCGGGGCGTCGTCCAGGTACGGCACGCCGTCGCGGACCGACCAGGTGCTGCGGGTGCCGTCCGCGGTGACGAAGGCGCCCAGCGGGCCGTCGCCGAGGATCGGCGCCGCGACGGCCAGCGGGGCCCACATCCCGCCCCCGGTCTCGCCCCGCAGGTCCACCACCCAGCCGCAGGCGCTCACTTCGGCGACGGCGGCGCGGCCGCGGGCGACGTACTCGGCGTAGGTGCGCTCCGATCCGTTCACCGCCGGGAGATTCAACTGGACGATGCGGCCGGGGAGTTGCCGGGCGGTCGGGGCGTTCACGGCCTCCGGGTCGGCGTCGACCTTCGCCGCCTGGTCGGGCGGGTAGAAACGGCTGTGGTGGTCGTCGAGGGCGGTGACGGCGGCCCTGATCGCGGTGTGGGTGTCGGCCGGGGTGCGGGCCGTGGCCGCCTGGGCGAAGGCCTGGGTGCGGAGTTTCGGCCAGTCCACCTTCGCGGTGTTGAGGGACTTCTGCTGGATGAGGTCCAGGGCCTCCGAGAGGTAGCCGCGGGCCTCCGGGGACATGCGCTCGGGGGCTGGTGGCCCTGGAGCCGGTGATTCGGGGGCCGGTGAGGAGCACGCCGCGAGCACCAGTACGGCCGCCGCCGTGACCGTCCGCCCCAGCCGTCTCATCCGCTTCCCCTCCGCTGGCCCCTCATGACTCGCACCACTCCTGATCCTCCCTCACGGACCGCCGAACCAGCGAGGGGTGTCGAGGCGGAACGGGTCGCCGGGGGCGAGCAGGCGCAGGGCCGTCTCCACCTCGCGCAGGCGCTCCTCGCCCAGGGTGGCGGACCACTCGGCGCGCAGCTCGTCGAAGATCCGGGCCGACCGGACCAGGCAGTCCACCCCGCGGGCGGTCAGTCGGACGACCTTGCGGCGGGCGTCGGCCGGGTCGCCGCCGCGTTCGACGTAGCCGAGCTGCTCCAAGTTCTCGATGGTCTTGCCGGCGGCCTGCTTGGAGACGCCGAGCCGGCGGCCGAGGTCGACGGCGGTGGTGCCGTGCGGTCCGATCGCCTGGAAGACGAAGCCGTGCATGGGCCGCAGGTCGGGGTGGCCCTCGCGGGCGATGCGCTCGTGCAACTCGTCGATGATCGTCCGGAAGGCGAGCAGCAGGCGCAGCGGCAACTCGAAGCCGGGCGGGGCGGGTTCGCCTGCGGGGGCGCTTGTGGGTGTGCTCGTGGGTGTGCTCACGGGCTCGCTTGACATGGGTAGACAACCTCATTGACCATATAGACAACGTCATTGACCATCTTAGGGGGTTCCCTCGCCATGCCCGTGATCCGCCACGCCGACGCCCGTCGCACCGAAACGCCGAACGCCGTCATGACCACCTACGCCTCACCCACCCAGGGCTCAACCGCCCTCGCCCTGTGGCAGGTCGACATGACGGCCGGCAAGAGCGGCCCGCTCCACGCCATGGACGTCGAACAGATCTGGACGCTGCTCACCGGCACCGCCACCGTCACCCTCCCCGACGGCCCGGTGCCCCTCACCGCCGGCGACACCCTCGTCCTCCCCGCCGACCTCGCCCGCCGGATCACCACCGCCGACGGCTTCACCGCCATCGTCGCCGGCCCGTCCCCCGCCCACGCCTACAACCCCGACGCCGTCACCCCCGAAGGCGCCTGCGGCCTCGCCCCCCGCGACGCCGAGCGCCTCCTCCCGCCGTGGATCGCCTGACCCACGAAGCGGTCCGGGCATGAGTACGGGGACGGTCGAGGGCCCACCCCTGACCGTCCCCGCCCGGTCTTGGCCGCTACTTCCGGTCGTCGATGTCGTCCGGTAGGTCGTCCAGGTTCTGCTGGCCCTGCTGTTGGCCCTGCTGCTGGGTCTGGGCGGCCTTCTGTTGGGCGTCGTCCGCCTTCGGGGGCTTGTTGCCGAGGCGCGACTTCGCCTCCTCCTCCAACTGCTCGGCCTTGTCCCGGAACTTGTCGCCGATACCCATGGCTGTGCCCCATTCGGTTGGATTTCGGGTTCTCCAACCAGGCTTGCACGCCCCCTCTCCGCCTGCACTTCGGGCAAGTTGCCGCGGAGCGTCACGATCGACAGGCCCCGGATCGCCCGACCCGCCCACTGGTCGCACCGGAAGCAGCAGCCTTGTCCTGTCTCCGGGTCGAACGCGATGGGCTGATCACACAGCGGACAGTCCACAGGTCTCCTGCGCGCTCAGGTCGACCTCCCCGCACTTGATGGCGCTGGTGAACTCCGCCCACGCCTCGCGGGTCATGGCGACCACCTCGTCGGGCCGCATCCCAGTTGGCGAATCTTGGGTCTGGAAACGGCATCACACTCAGGGCGCGTGCTTCGAGCTGGGGTCGGGACCGTTGGCGGCCACGGCCGGAAACTTCCGGAGCGCCCCGCCCAGCCGGCCGGACGAGCGATCAGAACGGCGATGGTTTGGTGACGGACAGTCATGGGAAGGTCCAGGCGCGTCGGCAGCGAGCCGGCCAGTGAGGAGACAGTCATGCCCGAGACCACGCCCAACTCAAAGGGCCCGGCCCCGATCAAGCTCACGCCCGGGACGGCCGAACCCGTGCTGGTCCCGGCCGATCAGGTCAAGCCCGAGGATATCGGCACACTGTCGATCGAGTACCGGGACGGTCAGCCCGTCGTTGTCGTCAGCGGCGGGACGGCCATTCCAGCGGGGCTCACGGTCGTGGATGGCGCCGGGATTGCTCTCGCGGCGTACACGGCTGGGCCCACGTCCGCCACCACCCGGTTGGCGCCTGTGGTGGACTACCTCTGCTCGCGCTGGTGAACTGGCGCCGCCCCGGTACGGACCTCTCAGAGCCCGTACCGGGGCATCGTGCTGTCAAGATGGCGGACGCCAGAGACAGTGAAAGAGCCGTCCACCCACAGTGGGGCAGACGGCTCCCACGGCAGGCGCGGCGGCTACGACTCGGAGTCCTCCAAGTGCCGGTACAGCGTCGCCCGACTGATCCCGAGCGCCTTCGCGATGCTGCTCACGCTCTCCCCCTTGGCGCGGCGGTCGTCAATCAGCGACTGGGCGAACCGGTCCAGCTTCCACACGCACAGGGTGTCGCCTGGGCGGACGTAGTCCTTGGACCACGCTTGCGCCTGTCCGGGGAGCTTCGGGTGCATCCGCTCTGCCCGCTGCTTGATCTCGCTGTTCGGCACGAAGCCGTCCGGCGTTGCTTCGAAGTTGGCCGCCACCCAGTCGGCGAACGGGTCGGACTCCTCCCGGTATTCGCCGGTAGCCCTGGTGACTCGTTCCTGCTCGTTCAGGCCTTGCTTGAACCACTCGGCGGCGCGCCGGACCGCCCATGCCGCTGTGCCTTCCGCTTCGGCCAGTAGGCGGCCCTTGAATCCCTTGTCCTCCCTTCCGATGAACGACTCGTCCCACGGGACGCAGCGGAAGCGCCGCCAGATGCCTTCGTCGGTGCCTCGGATCGTCGGCTTGTCGTTGCCGGACATGATGAGCAGAGCGGTCGGTGTGAAGTCTTACGCGGGCTTGTACTTCTGGTGCGAGGTGAGCAGGACGGCGGCGGTGAAGAGCTTCACGAACGCTTCGTCCAGGCGGGCGGCCGTCCTCTCGCTGGACAGCACGAGCCGGGCACCGTGGAGCTTGGCCACCAGCGACCCGTTACGGCCGTTGCGCTGCTTCTCCCAGAGGTCCCAGCCCGACTTGCCGACGTCTTCGAAGTGGCCGTTGTTCTCCCAGCCCTTCGCGAGAATCAAGGCTTCGGTCTTCGTTCGCTGGGCAGCCGGGCGAAGCTTGAGAGTCGTCCTCACGCTTCTTTGACTGTCGTATGTAGGAGACTGCTCGCACGTGGTCAAGGTTAGGTGCCCAGGTAGAGGGCCTAGTGATGAGAGGTGTCATGTGAGTAGCGTCGTCAAGATCAACGTACTGACGGTTCCCGCCGAGCAGCGGGAGGTCCTGGAGCAGCGCTTCGCCTCCCGCGCCGGCGCGGTGGAGAACTCGGACGGCTTCGAGTGGTTCGAGCTCCTCCGCCCCGTCGAGGGCACCGACCAGTACCTCGTCTACACCCGCTGGCGCAGCGAGGAGGACTTCAAGGCGTGGATGGAGGGCCCCATGCAGGCCGCCCACCGCCCCGCCGCCCCGGAGGGCGAGGCCCCCAAGCGCCCCGCCGCCTCCGGCTCCACCCTCTGGTCCTTCGAGGTCGTCCAGTCCGCCGGCCCCAAGGCCTGACGCCTCAGGTCACTTTGCGGCTTTTCACTTCGGGCCCTTCCCCAGCCGGGGCAGGGCCCGAAGTGCCTCTCAGTCGCCCGCGAGGATCGAGAGATGCGAGGCGGCAGACCGGGACAGGCTGTCGAGGAGGGCTCGGCCCTTCGCCGCCGTTCCGAGGGAGGGCTGCCCGATGATGCCGTTCTTCGTGTACCCGGCCATGCCGAGCGTGAGTAGGTGCGGGCGCTCGGGGGCGGAGTGGTCATCCCGCTCGATGCCGTCGCGGATGAGCTCCGGGGCGCCGTGGAGGAGGAGCGACACCTCCAACTCGCCGCCGTGCATGTCCTCGGCGCCGCTGCTCACCAGGCCCGCTGCCTCGCGGGCCTGGTGCCAGTCCGCGTGAACCGGGAAGAGGGCGACGCGCGGACCGGAGGTGTTGGCCTCCTGGACGACGTTCGAGAGGACGTAGTTGCCCCCGTGGCCGTTCACGATGAGCAGGCCGGGAACACCGGACGCCTGGAGCGACTTCCAGATGTCGTTGACGACGGCATAGAGCGTGGCGGCGCTGATGCTGACGGTGCCGGGCATGTGGGCGTGCTCGTGAGAGCAGGACACCGTGATGGGCGGCAGGAGGAATAGGCCGTAGTCGGCGGCGATCCGTTGGGCGATCAGGCCGGCGACGACGGTGTCGGTGGTGAGCGGCAGATGGTCGCCATGCTGCTCGAAGCTGCCGACCGGCAGTACGGCGATCTTGGCGCCGCGCCGGTGTTCGTCTGCGGAGGTGGCGGCCGTGATCAGTGCGTCCATGGCCCCCACCCTCTCTCATCAGCCTGCCGCAGGTCGAGAGGGCACCGTGCCGCTCATCAGCTTCAACCGGCCGGTGAAGGTGGCGACTTCGGCCACGGAGCTCCACCGTTGAAGGGCCTTGTCTGCGGCGGACAGCTCCGCCATCGCTCGCGCGGACTCGGTGTCGATGGCGATCGACAGCGCGCGGTCCGCCGCTGCGGCGGCCTGCTCCGGCTCGCCGGACACCGCGTAGGCGCGGGCCAGCCGGGAGAGGTACACGCCTTGGTCGTTGCGGTACACCGGAGGGAGCGCCCGGAGCTCGGCCTCGAACATGGCCACCGCCGTGAGCGGGTCGCCCAGTTCGAGCAGGCAGTTCGCGCGCTGCATCTCGATGTACGTCGGCGTGCAGTAGGCCATGTCGAGGGCATCGTCGCGGTGCTCGTCGTCCGGTGACGCGGCCAGCTCGTGGGCCTCGTCGAACTTGACCTGGGCGAAGCGCTGGTTGCCCATGAGCGCGTGCCCCTGGGCCTCCTGCTGCGTGGCCAGGGCTCGGATGGGCGGGGTCGCCCCGGGTGAACGCTGGGCGGCGCGTGCCAGCCCGACGGCCTGCTGCGCGTTGCGGCGGGCCGTCGCCTGGTTGCTCTTCCTGAACAGGAGGTAGGCGGCCATGACGTCGTCGCCGGACTCCTGCGCCCACTCCATGGCGCGGTCCGACCAGTACATGGCTTGGTCGAAGTCGCCCAGGTCCTGGTTCAGCCAGCCCAGGAACTCGGCGGTCCGGGCGCCGATGGCGAGGATCTCGGCCCTGGCGCTCCCGTCGGCGGATTGCTGGAGACGGTCGAGTACTTCGACGTGTCGGGTGACCGGATCGAGCGCGTGGCGGGATCCCAGAAAGTTGGCGGTCCTGTAGTGGCCGGGCATCACCTCGCGGAGGTGGCCGACGAAGAACTCGGGGTCGACGGGTGGGCTGGGTCTTGCGGCGGCGAGACGGGGCTCGATCACGCAGCGCCTTGCCTGGGGCGGCGCGGTTGCTTGCTCCCAATTCCGGGTGGCCAGGCCCACCATGTGGCCCGGGATGTGGAGGCCGTCCGCGATGCGTTCGACGAGATCGATCTTCTCGATCCGCCGCTTCCCAGCCATTACCTCGCCGACACGGCTCGGGGTCAGGTCACAGGCTCGCGCGATGAGCGACGGGTAGACACCGGCCAGCTTGAGCAGCCGGAATACGGCGGCGAAGTCCCGCTGTCGGCACGCGGCGATCATCTCAGGATTGGCGAGCAGACCTGATGGAAGCCGGTCCGGAAGGCGAGCTTCGGTCACCATTGCCCCCGCTGTCGATCAGTGCTTCCTGAACGGAAGTTGATTGACCGTGAGTTTATCCACCTTGGGTATTCAGCCCGGGTGCGTCGACCGCATCGCCTCCCGGCAACCTGGAGCCACGGGCCGGAAGACCCGTTCCGGCCGCTGTCGAGCATCGGGAGGGTGGTGCACGTGATCAGCTCGGGAGAATCCCGGGACGACGCTGAGTCCAATGAGTCGGGCGTCGGGATAACCACGTTCGGGGCGATGCTCACCCGGCACCGAAAGTCCGCCGGCATGGCCAGGGAGCACATCCGGAAGTTCCTTGCGGAGGTTCCCGACGGCGCGGTCCTCGCGATGGACGGGCAGCTCGTGCTGACCGAGTTGGTGTCCAATGCCGTGGTCCACGGGCGGGTTTCGCCGGGGCGGGAGATTGCCGTCCGGTTCGAGCTGACCTGCGGCCATCTTCGTATCGAGGTGCACGACGCGAGCAGCGAGAAACCGACGATCCGGCGGTCGACCGTGTCCGACGAGCTGTCGGGGCGGGGACTGTTCCTGGTGGAGGCACTGTCCGTGGAGTGGGGTTGCGCGCCCCGCCCCGAAGGCTTCGGAAAGATCGCCTGGGCCTTGGTCGGCCCGGGACGGGGTGCCAGATGAGGAACGGTCGGGCGTTCGGATCGGCGGCGACGCGATGCTTCTACTGCGGTGCGGGCCTGCGGAAGGCCGTGACGCGGAACATCGTGGTCAACGGACAGGCGGTGGGCGTTCACATGTGGCATCCGCGCCGTGCGGGGGAGGTGCCGGCGCGATGACGGCGCTTCGGGATCACGACGGGGCCGAGTCGGCTTCCACTGGTGGCGAGGCGGGAGCGGCGTCGCGCCCGTTTCCGGTGGTGGTGGAGGTCCGCGGCGTGACGGAACCCGCACGCTTCTCCCGCCTTCCGGACGCGTTGGCCGCGCTCCTGGGATCGCTTCGCGCCCTCCCGCTCAGCACGGATCAGCAGGACTACTTCACCGAGTTGTTCGGCCCGTCCGCCGTGCAGAGGATCGGGCACCGGCTGGCCACTTTCGGCGAGGTGCGGACGCTGGCGTTCGTCGGCCTGACCCCGCACCTGGTCCGTCTCTACCCGGCCGAGTGGTGACCGCCGGCGAACGGCTCCGGGTCGGGCTTGACCGGCTGCTGACCTGGTGGCTCCTTACCGGCCAGTTCTGCTGGCCGGTAAGGGCGTTCTCGCCGAGTCGGCGCGCCGCGCAACGCGATGTCGCCGAATGGTGCGTCGATCCCGCGTTCAGCGACGCTGTGCGACTGCGGCTGATGCGTCGGATCTGGCTGGAGCAGAACGGAGTTACGGATCATCTGAGCCGACCTCCACGAAGCGGAAGTCAGCCATCGGATCTTCGGCTGCAAGGTGCCAACGCGGGAGGACAGCCACTGACTTGATCAAGGACAACCGAAGGCGTGCCGGACCACCCCGTGACCTTGGCGGGAACGGGGTAGCCCCGCTGGTCGGAGCCCGATGCCGATGGCATCGGGCTCCTCAGCATGTCTGCGCACGGATGGCCGGCTCGGTTGTTGATCAGGTGAGTTGAGAAGCAGTTGGACGGGGCCGACGACCTCAGTGCGGAGCTGGCGGCGAGCCCAAACCCGGACTCACGGGTATGGGAACCCCGGGTGGACTACGCAGCCGGCCGGTACGCCGTCCGCTGTATAGCGGACGAGTTGAAAACGCTCCTGGCAGACTGCGGCGTGAATCGCTCGAAGCTGCGCGCGATCGCTGACCCGGACGTCCGGAGAAGCACGCTGGTCCACCTGGAGGGTGCTCTGGAGGGGTGAGCGAGTCTTAAGGAACTGCTCCGCCTGACTGCTCACGTCCGCGGCGAGCTGACCTGATGTGGCCGGGCTGGACAGCTCGATGGGGCTACGGCTCGACCTGGCATGCCTCTCGCATGCGTCAGTGCCGCATGTCCGCGGCCAACGGCAACGGTCCTAAGCGATGGGGCTTGCCGAGAGCCAGCCTCGTCCGAACTTAGTGGGGGAGAGACCCTGGTGACCACTTCTCGGCGATGTGAGCGGCGAAGCCCAGGCCATGATGCGAAAAACCTACTCCCACCCAGCTTTCCGGTTGTAAGCTGCGCGCGTCAGTGAAGGCCGCTCACTGAACAAGCGCTGGGAGATACCAGCAATCAGCCCGCGAATTGAGGCGCCCATGACCAAGATCATCGCGATGTTCAACAATAAGGGTGGCGTAAGCAAGACCACTACCTGCTTCAATCTCTCATGGATGCTAGCTGAGCGCGGCAAGAAAGTCATAATGGTCGATGCCGACCCCCAGTGCAACCTTACTGGGATGGTCTTGGATCTGACGCAGAACGATGCTCTTGAGAGTTTTTACCGGGACAATCCGAACCGGAATCTTCGAGACGCATTGGACCCGGCATTTCAGTCTCGCCCTAGGCCGCTTGAGCCGGTGGAATGTGTCGAGGTTCCCGGGCGAAGTGGCCTTTACCTCATTCCCGGTCACGTGGGATTGGCCGAGGATGAGGTTTCGCTTGGAGTTGCGCAGCAGCTTTCCGAATCCATTCAGGCCCTAAAGAATCTGCCCGGTAGCTTTGCCCATCTATTTAAAATTACCGCCGCCGAATATGATGCCGACTACGTAATTCTCGACCTAAGCCCTGGGCTCGGGTCGATTAACCAGAACCTCGTGTCAATCTCGGACTATTTCATTGTGCCGGCGAGTCCTGATGTTTTCTCGGTCATGGCAATGGATTCGCTCGCGAGGGTAATCCCCAAGTGGGCACGGTGGGCCAATAGGGCTTCCGATCTTGAGGCCCTGTCAACGGCGGACTACATTTTCCCTAGGACTCGGCTCAAGTTTCTAGGGGTCATCGTCCAGCGTTATCGCCTTAAGAATGGCGCCCCCACTATCGCCTTCCGCGAGTATTTCAAGGCTCTCGATAAGGCGATCGACGAAAACCTCGTGCCCGCACTATCCTCCGCAGGTCTAATGCTGACGGAGGAAACATATGAGGCGGCGGAGCTGGAATCCGCCTTCAGGCTGGCTTCGATTCCCGACTTCAACGCCTTGATTGCAAATTCCCAGCAGAGCAGGAAGCCGGTATTTACTCTCACGCAGCAGGACGTATCCGGGCGCGGCGGATCGGTCTGGGAAATCACGGCCGAGAACATTGAGAAATTCCGCGAGACCTTTGATGGACTGGCTCGCAGAGTGGAGATCCTTACGGAGCAGGAGGCTTAGTGCCCACCCAGCGTTTAGGGGGATTCCATGCGCAGGCTGACAGGGCTCGCGATCTCATCGGGGTGGGGCAGTCAGTCGCGGCAATGACGGCTAATCGAATTGACGGTTCTGATCTGTACCGAGCGGCATTAGTTCACGCAGTGGCGGCGCTAGATTCATACGTCCACGGCGTGGTGCTTGATAGGGCTGTAGACATTCTGATGATGCGAACGCCTGCTGGGGGAGGGAATAAGGTCGGGCTGCACTTTGGTGCAATCAGCCAGATTGTCGCCGCCGCTGAAAATGGTCCAGCGGAAATGGAAATGGTGTCGCGGACATACATTTCCGAGAGGCTGGGGCTTGAGACCTATCAGCGCCCGGATGATATCAGCAAGGCGCTGGCCATGGTTGGAGTGGGAAAGATTTGGTCGGCGGCATTTGGCAAGGGTGCGACCTCTAGGCAGACAGCCCTTGGGTTGATTGTTAGTCGCAGGAATAGAATTGTTCATGAGTGTGACTTGGACCCGCTTAACCCTGGCTTTATTACGCCACTTTCCGCAGATGATGCAGTATCGGCGGTTCAAGCAATTCGCAGCATAGTCGCCGGGATCGATTCACGCTGCTAGAATGGGTGCTCGATTTTGTGTCTGGCCTGGGGCTGGGCATGGCCGGGGGCGTAAGTCGCTGTGGCTCGGTCAGGGTTTTTGGGCCTGACCGCAATTTGGCTGGGTGGCCCCCGGCCTTGCTCGATATGGGTCCAGGTCCGGAGGGGCGGGCAAAAACTGCGGAGCCGCCCGACTTGGCCACGACGGGCTCTGGCCTCGACGCCTGACCGACGCGCCCCCGGGGGCCCCCGCCCCCCGGGGCGCGGGGGGGGCCCGCCGGGCGGGGGGGGGGTGGCAATCTGGGGGACAGGGGTGTGGTGTTAAAAACAGGAGCCGGCGCCGACAA
>NZ_JBHWIO010000031.1:83462-88599 GCF_042732075.1 Kitasatospora sp. NPDC059812 | reverse complement strand
TGGCACGCTGTTGAGTTCTCAAGGAACGGACACTTCCTTCGGACCGCCTTCCAGCGGGCCCTCCGGGCGCTTCGTTCTTTCGTGTTTCCAGCTTATCAGATCCTCGCGGCCGTTCTTACCGGCTTCGTTTCTCCGAATTCCCGCTGGCGGGATTTCCTTCGAACTTCGCTCCGAAGCTTATCAAAGCTTTCGGTGTGCTCAGTCCGCGGGATTTTGCTTCGTCGAAGGATGCGCATTCATAAAACGCGCTCACCTCGATTTGGCGGTGTCGTAGACACTAACGCCCGGGACTGACCGTTGTCCAGTCTGTCCCAACCGTTCAAACCTACTAGCCCACCCTCACCACGTCAATGGTTTGGTCGGGATGCGAGAAGAGTACCAGGTCAGAGGCGTGTGGATCACCTCGCCTCAGGCCGCGACGGGTTGCAGATCCGCCCGATCGGCCGCGTCCAGATCACCGACTTCGCCGGTCTCGGCGGCCTTTCGGCCCCACACCAGCGCGTAGAGGAGGAATGCCGCCTCGGCCAGCACGCCGATCGAGATGCGCGCCCAGGTGGGCAGTCCGGAAGGGGTGACGAACGCTTCGAGTACACCGGAAACGGCCAGCACCGTCGCGAGGCCGATGGACATGCCGATGATGGAGCGGCCCTGTTCGGCCAGGGCCGTTCCACGGGTGCGCGGGCCGGGGTCGATGACCGTCCAGCCGAGGCGCAGACCGAGGCCGCCGGCCACGAACACCGCGGTCAGCTCCAACAGGCCGTGCGGGATGAGCAGGCCGAGGAAGACGTCGAGTCGCCCGGCGGAGGCCATCAGCCCGACGCCGACACCGAGGTTGACCACGTTGGTCCACATCACCCAGAGCACCGGGAGACCCAGCGCGATCCCGAACAGCAGGCACTGCACGGCGATCCAGGCGTTGTTCGTCCAGACCTGTGCGGCGAACGAACTCGCCGGGCGGTCCGAGTAGTACGACTCGTACTGCCCGCCCGGGCGGGTCATCTCCCGCAGGTGATCCGGGGCGACCAGGCTGTTGCGGACCTCGGGGTGGGTGGCCATCCACCAGGCGAGCACCGCGGTGGCCAGCAGCGAGACGACCGCGACCGGCACCCACCAGCGGCGCGCGCGGTACAGCGCGGCCGGGAAGCTCACCGTGTAGTACCGGGCGACGTCGTGCCAGCCGCTGCTGCGCGATCCGGTCACCGCGCTGCGGGCCCGCGAGACCAGGCCGGTCAGCCGGCTGAGCAGGGCCGGGTCCGGTGCGGCGGCCTGGACCTTGGCCAGGTGGCCGGTGGCGCGCTGGTAGAGGGTGACCAGTTCGTCGGCCTCCTCCCCGCTGAGCCGGCGCCGTCGGGCGAGGGCGTCCAGCCGTGCCCACTCCCCCTGGTGGGTGGCGACGAAGACGTCCAGGTCCATTCGGCGGCTCCATGGTCGGCGGTGGGCGCGAGGGGCCCGGTCGCGGGCGGGCGGACGGGCGGGTAGGTACGGACACGCGCGGCCCAGCATGCCAGGAGCGGTGGGCACCCCGGCCGCCGGGATCTCACTTCCCGTGCGGCCACCGGGCGCCGTATGTTTGCGGCTGCGGATCAGACTGCGGAGAGCAGGTCGTGGGGGCCGGTCCGGGTGACGTCCCTCCCCTCGTCCGTGCCGCCCTCGGCGGCCTCCATGAGTGAGCTGTACGGCTCCACGAACGTGAACGGACAGGTGTCTTGAGCGACCTGGTGACGGGTGAGGCGGTCGTCCTCGACCTGCAGACGGCGAAGCTTCCCAGCCGGGCGCTGGCGATCACGCTGGACCTGCTCGTGGAGTTCGCCGCCCTGTTCCTGGTCTCGCTCACCCTGAGCGTCGCCCTGATCGGACTGGACGGTGCGGCGCTGGCGGCCACCCTGATCGGGCTGCTGGTGTTCTTCCTGGTGGCCGTGCCGGTGATGGTCGAGACCTTCAGCCACGGGCGCTCGCTCGGCAAGGCCGCGCTCGGCCTGCGGGTGGTGCGCACCGACGGCGGCCCGGTGCGGTTCCGGCACTCGCTGGTGCGCGGGCTGGTCGGCTTCATGGAGCTGGTCGCCATGACCGGCGTGCCGGCGGTGATCACCTCGGCCGTGAACGCGGACGGCAAGCGGCTGGGCGACATCTTCGCCGGGACGGTGGTCGTCCGCGAGCGCACCCCGGGCGGTGGGACGCCACCCCCGCTGCCGCCCGTGCACCCGCACCTGCTCCAGGCGATGGGCCGGGAGCTGGTCGCGATGGACCTGTCCGCGGTGCCGGAGCCACTCTGGCTGGCGATCCGCCAACTGCTGGGCCGCATAGGCCAGTTGGACCCGGCGGTGGCACTCCAGATGTCCACCCGGCTGGCCGGCGACCTGGCCGCCCGGACCGGTCACCCGGTGGCGCAGGGGCTGCACCCGGCGGCGTACCTGGGCGCGGTGCTCACCGAGCGCCAGCGCCGGGAGTGGACGCGGGCCCAGGCGCAGTGGCAGCGGACCGCAGCCCCCGCACCCGCCGCGTGGCCGGCTCCCGCGCCCCAGCCGGCCGCCCCCTCCTTCGAGAAGCCCGCCCCGCCCACCGCCGACCAGCCGTCCCCGGCCCCGGCCCCAGCCCCGTCCTCGACACCGGCCCCCGACACCGGCTTCGCGCCGCCCGCCTAGGCTCACCACACTGCCGCGCGGGCCCGCCGCCCGGCCCACCCAGCCCGGCCCGCGCAACCCGGGCCTACTCCCCGAACTGCGCCGGCCAGGCGTTCGGCGGCGACGCCAGCTCCTCCAGTTCGATCCCGTCGGCCGCCAGCACCACGTCCCCCGCGAGGTGCACGACCTGCTGCTCGCCGGTCTCCAGGTCCGCGACCTGGTACCGCTCGACCAGCAGCGGCCCGGAGTCGGTCTGGTGCGTGTCGACACCCTCCAGCAGCCACCCCTGGTCGAAGGTGCGCGGCGCCAGCACCGGTTCGGTGAACGCGACCAGCCGCACCCGCGCGCTCGCCCCCTCCCGCAGCCGCAGCAGCCGGGCGGTGGCGACCAGGAAGGCCGGCGAGCCGCCGGTGAACCCGTGCGCCCGGTCGTGCCCCTCCACGCTGTGCTCGCCGCCCGGGTCCGCCGCGTCCGTCCGGACCCAGGCGACGCCGTCCACCGCGCCGCCGCGCACCTGCCAGCCGCCGGCCCGCAGTTCCATCCGCAGCGGGCGGGCCCGCGAGTCCAGGGTGAGGTCGACGCTGCCGATCACCCGCCCGTCCGGCGCGTAGGTCTTGGAGACGTACCGCCAGCCGGCCGCCCCGGGGGCGCAGCTGAAGCGCTCCTCCCCGAGCAGCACGCGGTCGTGACCCAGAGGAGTCATGGCTGTATGGAGCGAGTACCGGCCGTTGGGCATGCCCGAAAGCCTACGTGCGCATTCGCATGCAACGTTCGGGGCGGGTGCCCGCATTAGGGGGGTGGACGGCGCGCACGAGCGCCGACGACACGAGGGAGAAGGGGGGCGCAGATGGCGAAGCAGGCACGCGACGAGGAGTTCACGGAGTACGTGACTTCCAGGAGCGGCTGGCTGCGCAAGGTCGCCTATCTGCTGTGCGGGGACTGGCACCGCGCGGACGACCTGGTCCAGGAGACCATCACCAAGCTGTACGTGAACTGGTCACGGGCAGGCCGCATGGAGAACCTGGACGGCTACGCCCGCAGGGTGCTGGTCAACACCTTCCTGGCCGAGCAGCGCACCTCCTGGTGGCGGCGGACCAGCCGGCCGGGCACCGACCTCGACACCGAGTCCGTGCCCGTCGACCTCGACGCCTCGCTGGACCTGCGCCACGCCCTGGCGACGCTGCCGGCCCGCCAACGGGCGGCCGTGGTGCTCCGGTACTACTGCGACCTGACGATCGACCAGGCCGCCGACGCCATGGGCTGCTCGTCGGGCAACGTCAAGAGCCAGAGCTCCCGGGCCCTGGACACCCTCCGCGGCAGGCTCGCCGCCCGCCCCACCGTCGCAGGGAGGACGCCATGACCAGCAAGGATCACCACGACCTCACCGCCCGGCTGACGGCCCTCGCCAACGGGTCGGCGCCACCTGCGCGGTTCGACGCCGACCGCTCGATCGCCGAGGGCACCGCCCGGCTGCGCCGTCGCAAGCGCGCCGCGATCGGCGCCGTCGCCGCCGTGACGGTGGCGGTGGTGGCGACCACCGCGCTGCTGGCCCCGGGAAGCGGCACCGTCGCCCCGACACCGCCGGCGGGGCCCACCCCGAGCACCTCGCCGTCCTCGACGCCGACTCCGACCCCCACCCCGACCGTGAGCGGCATCGACCCGCTGACCACCGAGGTCCACTTCGGCTGGCTGCCTGACTGGGTGGGCGGCGAGCAGCACATCGGCTACGAGACCGGCTACCACGGCATCTACGCCCAGGCCCGAGGCGTGGGCGAGAACGCCGCCCGCATCATGCTCTCCCAGTACCCGGCGGGCTCCGAGCCCCCGATGACGGGGTTCAACGTGAAACTCGGCAAGGTCGACGCCGAACCGGTCAACGGACGACCGGCCTACCGGGTGGTCGCCGACCAGCCCGAGCGCTACCAGCCGACGCTGCGCTGGCTGACTCCCGAGGGCCGCTGGGCCGAGGTCAGCGGGAACGGCGGAGCGCCCGGGGACGTCACCGACGAAGTCCTCCACCAGGTGGCCACCGGCGTCCGGTTCGGCCACTGGAACGTCCCGCTGCCGGTGCAGTTCACCGGCCTGCCCGAGACGTTCAAGGCCACCGACGTCATGCTCTCGCGGCCGGACACGGACGGCGTCGGGGCCTGGAACCTGTGGCTGATGTTCCAGGTCGAGGGGAAGAACGTCTCGGTCAGCCTGCGGCCGATCGGGCCGCGCCCGGTCTACACCAGCACGGACGGCTCGCCCTACACCGACCCGCACCCGCCCCTGGAGTCCGTCCAGAACGGGGTGGAGATCTCCATCGGCACCGGAGCCGGCGATCCGCCCTCCCTGGAACAGCTCGGCGGCCTCCCCTGGATGCTCGCCCACACCAAGGCCCTCGGCCCGGACGCCGCCGCCTGGACCACCGACGTCATCGTGCCCTGAACACGGACCGCCGAACGCGCCGGGGGGGGGGGGGGGGGCGCGCGGGGGGCGGGGGGGCCGCCCCCCCCGGCCCCCCCCCCCCCCCG
>NZ_JBHWIO010000031.1:76225-83452 GCF_042732075.1 Kitasatospora sp. NPDC059812 | reverse complement strand
GCCGGCACCCCTGCGCAGGGGTGCCGGCCACCGGCGTACGCCGCACCGCGTCAGCCGCGGTTCACCGCATCAGTAGCGGTACTGATCCGCCTTGTACGGGCCCTCGACCGGGACGCCGATGTAGTCGGCCTGGTCCTGGCTCAGGGTGGTCAGCTTCACGCCGAGCGCGTCGAGGTGCAGCCGGGCGACCTTCTCGTCCAGGTGCTTGGGCAGCACGTAGACGCCGATCGGGTACTGCTCGGTCTTCGTGAACAGCTCGATCTGGGCGATCGTCTGGTTCGCGAAGGAGTTGGACATCACGAACGACGGGTGGCCGGTCGCGTTGCCCAGGTTCAGCAGGCGGCCCTCGGAGAGGACGATGATGGTGCGGCCGTCCGCCTTGCGCCACTCGTGGACCTGCGGCTTGACCTCGGTCTTCACCACGCCGGGCAGCTGCGCCAGGCCGGCCATGTCGATCTCGTTGTCGAAGTGGCCGATGTTGCCGACGATGGCCTGGTGCTTCATCCGGGCCATGTGGGAGGCCATGATGATGTCCTTGTTGCCCGTGGTGGTGATGAAGATGTCGGCCGTCTCGACGACGTCCTCCAGGGTGGCGACCTGGTAGCCGTCCATCGCCGCCTGGAGCGCGCAGATCGGGTCGATCTCGGTGACGATGACGCGGGCGCCCTGGCCGCGCAGCGACTCGGCGCAGCCCTTGCCGACGTCGCCGTAGCCGCAGACGACGGCGACCTTGCCGCCGATCAGGACGTCGGTGGCGCGGTTGATGCCGTCGATGAGCGAGTGGCGGCAGCCGTACTTGTTGTCGAACTTCGACTTGGTGACCGAGTCGTTGACGTTGATCGCCGGGAACAGCAGCTGGCCGTCACGGTGCATCTCGTACAGGCGGTGGACACCGGTGGTGGTCTCCTCGGTCACGCCCTTGATGGTGGCGGCGACCTCGGTCCACTTGTTCGGGGAGTCCTTGAGGGTGCGGTTGAGCAGCTCCAGGATGATCCGGAACTCGTCGTTGTCCGCGGTTGACGGGTCCGGCGCGGCACCGGCCTTCTCGAACTCGACGCCCTTGTGGATCAGCAGGGTGGCGTCGCCGCCGTCGTCCAGGATCATGTTCGGGGTCTTGCCCTCAGGCCAGGTCAGGGCCTGCTCGGTGCACCACCAGTACTCGTCGAGGGTCTCGCCCTTCCAGGCGAAGACCGGCACGCCCTGCGGGTTCTCCGGGGTACCCTCCGGGCCGACCGCGATGGCGGCGGCCGCGTGGTCCTGGGTGGAGAAGATGTTGCAGGAGCACCAGCGGACCTCGGCGCCCAGGGCGGTGAGGGTCTCGATGAGGACGGCGGTCTGCACGGTCATGTGCAGCGAGCCGGTGATGCGGGCGCCGGTCAGCGGCTTCGACTCGGCGTACTCGGCGCGGATCGACATCAGGCCGGGCATCTCGTGCTCGGCCAGCTGGATCTCCTTGCGGCCGAACGGCGCCAGGGAAAGGTCGGCGACCTTGAAGTCACCGGTGGTGTCGGTCGACATGCGTCTGCTCCTCGCTGATGGGGTGGGCGTGGCCAAGGTCCTGTGTGTGCGGTCGCAGCGGGGCGGGGCCGTACGGGTGCACGGCTACGCCGGGGCGGCCGGATCCGTGGTGCTGGACCGGTTCCCTGCTGCGCAGCACAAACCGTCGGAGGACCTCTCTCCCTCGACCGGGGCACACCCCGCAGGGGCGGACCGCCGATCAACCGCCATCAGCAGCGACGTTCTGGCTCTGGTGACGAATCTACACCGGCGGCCCCACCGGCCGTCCGCCGATGAGCGATTTCGGCCTCGGACCGGACGGGTCCTCAAGCGGATCCCAGCCGGCGCCCTGGTCTGCCCCCGGCCGGCCCCGGCCAGGGGCGGACCGGCGCCGGTCAGTGCGAGGCGCCGGGCCCGGGCCCGCCGGGGGTGGCCGCCGGGTCCTCGCCCGCGGCGGCCTTCTCGGCGCTGTAGACGTCGGGCTCCAGGTAGATCGCCCGCGCGATCGGGACCGCGGCCCGGACCCGCTCCTCCGCCGCGTCGATCGCCTGCGCGACGCGGGCCGCGCTGTCCTCCGCGTTGACCGCGATCTTGGCGGCGACCAGCAGTTCCTCCGGCCCCAGGTGCAGGGTGCGCATGTGGATCACGCCGGTGACGGCCTCGCCGTCCACCAGCGCCTCGCGGATCCGGCGCACCGAATCCCGGTCGGCGGACTCGCCGAGCAGCAGCGACTTGGTCTCCAGGGCGAGCACCACCGCGATCACCACCAGCAGGAGGCCGATGCCCAGGGTGCCGACGCCGTCCCAGACGCCGTCGCCGGTGACCACGGTGAGCGAGACGCCGAGCAGCGCGAGCACCAGGCCGATCAGCGCGCCGGCGTCCTCCAGCAGCACCACCGGCAGCTCCGGGGCCTTGGCGGTGCGGATGAACTGCACCCAGCCCTGGCCGCCCTTGGCCTTCGCCGACTCGCGCATCGCGGTGAGGAAGGACCAGCCCTCCATCGCGACGGCGAAGAGCAGCACGCCGACCGCCCAGCCCCAGGAGTCCAGCTTCTCCGGGTGGTTGACCTTGTGCCAGCCCTCGTAGATCGCGAACAGGCCGCCGACGCTGAAGAGGACGATCGCCACCAGGAAGCCGTAGACGTAGCGCTCGCGGCCGTACCCGAACGGGTGCTCCTCGTCCGCCTCCCGGCGCGCCCGCTTGCCGCCGATCAGCAGCAGCACCTGGTTGCCCGAGTCGGCGACCGAGTGCACGCCCTCGGCCAGCATCGACGAGGAGCCGGTGAAGCCGAAGGCGGTGAACTTGGCCACCGCGATCGCCAGGTTCGCGGACAGTGCCGCGACCAGTGCCTTGGTGCCGCCTTCTGTACTCATGCTTCGGGTCCCTCCGCCGCAATGGCTGGTCGCGCTGCTCCGTCGAGCGCTTACCGTACCGGCCGTGCGGCGCGGCTCAGGACTGCGCGGCGGCGAGCCCGAGGTAGACGGCGGCGAAGTCGGTCAGCGCGACCAGGTCGGCGAGCGCGTGCAGCGGGTCCGGCCTGCTGGTCGCGTACTCGGTCAGCCGGACGTCGTGGGCGCCGGCCAGCCGGTGCGCGCGGGTGACGCCGAAGCTGCGCGGGCCCGCGTCGTCCTCCGGCACCTCGGCCGGCCCGCCCTGCTCCTCGGGCGCGCCGCCGGGACGGACACCGGACTGGGCACCGGGCGCCCCCGGGACGTGCCGCAGCAGCAGGACCTGGAGGTGCAGCGGATCCGGCTCGTCGACCCGGTCGCGGAAGAAGTCGTCCGGGTCCGCGCCCGCGCCCAACTGGCCGGTGAACATGCCGCGGTGGGCGGTCAGCACCTGCGGCAGCGGCCCGGCCAGCGCCGGGCGGCCGGCCCGTTCGGCGAGCTGGGCGGCGAAGCGGGTGGCGACGGCCCCGGCGATCGGGCCCTCGGCCCACAGCAGCGGGACCGTCCCGGCCAGCCGGGCGGCCAGGCCCTTGGCCGGGTTGGTGTACGCGGCGGCGTCGGGGCGGCAGCGGACGGCGGTCGCGTCCAGCAGGTCGGCGACGGCCGGCAGCGCGTCGTACGGCAGCTGGGTGATGCCGATCTTCTGGGCGAGCGCGAGCAGCGGGGCGAGGTGGGACCACAGCGCGGCCGGGTCCTCGGCGGGGAGGTCCGGCTCGGCGGCCGGGCCGGCGGGCGCCTCGTCCTCGGGCAGCGCGGAGGCCACGTACGGCAGCGGCAGCGCGCGCACCTGCAGCGCGGCCTCGGCCAGCGGGCTGCCCGCCGGGGCGGTGACCACGATCGCGCAGCCGCGCGCGTAGGCCTGCTCGGCGAGGCCGACCAGGCCCGGTTCGCCGCCGTCGGCGGAGCTGACCACCAGGAGGTCCAGCGGGCCGGCCCAGCCGGGCAGTTGCCAGCCGAGCCCGGCGGTGAAGGCGGGCGGCGCGCCGGCCCGGTCGGCGCGCGGGGCGGCCGCCTCGGTCGGCGGCAGCGTGGTGATCAGGCCGGCGTGGCCGGCCAGCGCGGTCAGGATCTCGCCCGCCGTCAGGGCGCTGCCGTGGCCCGCGACCAGGACGGCGCGCGGGCGGCCGTCCGGGCGCAGCCGGTCCAGGCCGGCCGCGTCGGCCAGCCGCAGCGCGGTGCGGACCCGCGCGCCGGCGCCGGCCAGGGCCAGCAGGGCGCGGTCGCGGTCGGCGCGCTGCAGGGCGGCCGGGTCGTCGAGCAGGGTGTCGTCGAGCATGCGGCGGGCCTCCGGCTGCTGTCCTGTGCGCGCTGGGCTGGCGGGGTGGGGGCTTCGCCCCAAGGATCAGGCCGGGCGGCGGGCCTCGTCCACCAGCAGGACCGGAATGCCGTCCCGGACCGGGTACGCGAGGCCGCAGTCCGCGCCGGTGCAGAGCAGCTCGGGCTGCTCCTCGGTGCCGCCCTCGGTGAGCGCGGCCCGGCACTGCGGGCAGACCAGGATCTCCAGCAGGAAGGATTCGAGCTTCATGGGGCTCTCCAAAAGTCGGGGGGTGGCACGGCGGTGCCCCGGCCGATAGGCAACCCTACCGGCCGGGGCACAGGAGGCCTCGGTCAGGCGCGGACGATGGCGAGCACGCCGTCGCGCAGCTCGGCCATCTTCGCCGGGTCCTTGGCCTCGGCGTTCAGGCGCAGCAGCGGCTCGGTGTTGGAGGCGCGCAGGTTGAACCACCAGTCCGGGCCGGCCACGGTGAGGCCGTCCAGCTCGTCGACGGTGGTGCCCTCCAGGCCGGCGTAGGCGGCGCGGACGGCGGCGGTGCTGGCGGCCTGGTCGGCGACGGTGCTGTTGATCTCGCCGGAGGCGGCGTAGCGGTCGTACTCGGCGGTGAGCGCGGACAGCGTGCCGGGCTGCCCGCCGAGCGCGGCCAGCACGTGCAGCGCGGCCAGCATGCCGGTGTCGGCGCGCCAGAAGTCGCGGAAGTAGTAGTGCGCGGAGTGCTCGCCGCCGAAGACGGCGTCGGTGACGGCCATCTCCTGCTTGATGAAGGAGTGGCCGACCCGGGTGCGCACCGGGTTGGCGCCGAGCTCGCGGACCACCTCGGGGACGGTCCAGGAGGTGATCAGGTTGTGGATGACGGTCGGCTCGGCCTCGCCGGCGGCCTGGGCGCGGGCGATCTCGCGGGCGGCGACCAGGGCGGTGATGGCGGACGGGGAGACCGGCTCGCCGCGCTCGTCGACGACGAAGCAGCGGTCGGCGTCGCCGTCGAAGGCCAGGCCGAGGTCGGCGCCGACCTCGCGGACCTTGGCCTGGAGGTCGACGATGTTCTTCGGGTCGAGCGGGTTGGCCTCGTGGTTGGGGAAGGTCCCGTCCAGCTCGAAGTACATCGGGACGAGCTCGATCGGCAGGCCGTCGAAGACGGTCGGCACGGTGTGGCCGCCCATGCCGTTGCCCGCGTCCACGACGACCTTGAGCGGGCGGATCGCGGTGAGGTCGACCAGGCCCAGCAGGTGGTCGGCGTAGCCGCGCAGGGTGTCCTGCTCGGACAGCGCACCGGGCTTGACGTCCTTGGCCGGGACGGTGACGGTGTCGTCCTCGCCCGTCCAGGACTCGACCAGCTCGCGGATCTCGGAGAGGCCGGTGTCCTGGCCGACCGGGGCGGCGCCGGCCCGGCACAGCTTGATGCCGTTGTACTGGGCCGGGTTGTGGCTGGCGGTGAACATCGCGCCGGGCAGGTCGAGCTTGCCGCTGGCGTAGTAGAGCTGGTCGGTCGAGCAGAGGCCGATCTGGACCACGTCGGCACCGTAGGCGGCGGCGCCCTCGGCGAACGCCCGGGTGAGCGACGGGGAGGAGGGGCGCATGTCGTGGCCGACGACGATCGCGGACGCGCCGGTGACCTGCACGAACGCGGCACCGAAGGCCCGGGACAGGTGCTCGTCCCACTGGTCCGGGACGACGCCTCGGACGTCGTAGGCCTTCACGAGCTGCTTGAGGTCGCGCACTGCGGCTCCACCCTGGTCTCTGTACTGGTCGGTGTGCGTGTGATCGGCGGCTGGCCGCCCACGGTCACGATACGTCGGGGTCACCGCCCGTTCGGTCGACGGTCCGCGGTGACGGTAGACGGGCAGCGTACCCAAGTCGGACGAACGCCCGGTGCAGGCCCTGGGCGGGGTACGGCGTCGGCTGTGCGGCGTCAGTTGTCCGGCGAGCGCAGGACGCGCAGGTGGCCGCGGCGGCCGCCCTCGGTGGACTCGCCCTCGGACCCGCGGCCCTGACGGGGGGTCTGCGGCCGGGCGGCCTCGCGGACGGCGTTGGCGAGGGCCTCCAGGTCGTCGCTGCTGCGGCGCAACGGCCCCGCCTCGGCGGCCAGCCGGACGACCTCCCAGCCGCGCGGGGCGGTGAGGCGCTCGGCGTGCTCGGCGCACAGGTCGTAGCAGTGCGGCTCGGCGTAGGTGGCGAGCGGGCCCAGGACGGCGGTGGAGTCCGCGTAGACGTACGTCAGCGTCGCGACGGCCGGCCGGCCGCACGCGGTCCGCGAACAACGACGTACAGAGCTCACGAGGGTGGACGGTACCGCACTCCTCGCCGGGGAGCGAAGACCGCCTGTCCGGCGGGTGTGCCGTGTCGCGGTCCGCACGCCGGTCCACGCCTCCGCCGCCCCGGGCGTTTCCCCGTCGGAGTAGTCCACTTCCGACCGTCCAAGGACTACCCTCGGCAGTGATATGGACAGCTCTGCACCGCAGTCATCGACGGGACCCTCGCGCCGTCCCCGGCATCGCGACCGGCACGGCAGGGGGCTGCGCGGCCCGCTGGCGCCGCCCCAGGTGCCGATCTCGCTCACCCGCTCCGAACTGTTCGACGACTACGTGCGCGAATCGGTGGAGCGTCTTGAACGGCGCTGGCCGCAGTTGATCGAAGTGGAGTTCGCCGTCCAGGAGGTGCCGCTGCACGAGCCCGACGCGGCCGACGGCGAGGACGGCGTGCCGCTGGGGCGGGTGTTGCCGGGCAAGCAGGGGCGCAAGAGCCAGATCGTGGTGTACCGGCGGCCGGTGGAGATCCGGGCGAAGACCCGGGAGGACCGCGCGGCGCTGGTGCACGAGATCCTGATCGAGCAGGTGGCGGAGCTGCTGGGACTGTCCCCGGACGCCATCGACCCGCGCTACGACGAGGACTGAGCACGCGGAGGCGGGGGGGGGGGGGCGGGGGGGGGGGGGGGGGCGCGGGGCGGTCGCGCCGGGCGGCGCCCCCGTGCAGTGCGGGCGGGGGGGGCCAGGGGGGTGGGGTGGGGGT
>NZ_JBHWIO010000031.1:29001-76215 GCF_042732075.1 Kitasatospora sp. NPDC059812 | reverse complement strand
ACTTAGTCTGCTGGTTGGGGAGGTGATGCGACTGCCCCCCCCCCCCAGCGCCCCCCCCACGCCCGTTCAGTGACCACGCGGCGGGGCGGTCCCCCGGCCCGGGGGGGGGGGGCCCCCCCCCCCGTCCGGTCGGTCAGCGCAGGACGACGCCCGGATCCTGGCCGGCCTGCGGGACCCTGACGGTGCTGTGGTCGTCGCGCAGCGCCTGGATGGTGAACATCGGCACGTCCTTGGCGGGCAGCGAGAGCATCCGGGCGGCCATCACCGGGCCGCCGGAGACGGTCTCGACGGTGAGCGCGAAGCTGCCGTTCAGCCCACCGGGCTCGGGCGCCGGGAGGGCGACCGTGCCGCCGGCCGGCAGCTGGACGTCCTTGCTCACCGGGGTGCCGCCGCCGCTGCCGGCCGAGGCGGTGACCCGGACGGTGGCGGCGTCGCCGGCGGAGGTCAGGAACAGCGTGGACGCGCCGGCCCGGTTGTCGGCGACCGTGGCGCGGGCGCCGGGCCGGGCGGGGGGGGGGGGGCCGGCCGCGCGGCGCCTGGCGCCCCCCCCCGCCCGGGGGCCCCCCCGCGCGGCCCCCCCCCGGGCCGGTGCCGGTGAGCCAGGCCGCGTCGCTCTTGCCGCCGCCCCCGGCCCGGTCGACCCGCAGGCCGGCCACGACCCGGGTCGGGTGTTTGTCGTCGGTGGGCGACAGCCGCAGCCCGGCGACCTCGTCGCGGGTGACCTTGCCGAGGTCGACGGCGGCCACCATGCCCGCCTTGATGTGGATGGACTCGTTGCCGGCCGGGGTGAACCAGCCGTTCTTGCCGGAGAGCTGGATCTTCAGGTCGGCGTCGTCCTCCGGCGGCGCCCAGACCACCAGGTGGGCGGCGGAGGTGTCGGCGGGCAGGCCGGGCAGCACCTGGGTGGCCGCCGGCTCGGCCGAGGCCGGGATCCAGTCGGCGCCCTTGGCACCGTCGGCGGCGTGCAGCGCGGCGCCGACCCGTCCGCTGCGGGCGACCACGTGCACGGCGAGGTCGTTGACCGCGCCCTTGCTGATCGTCGGCAGCAGCACGGACTGGGAGCTGCCGGGGGCGACGGTGATGCCGTTGGCGGCGTCGTTCTCGATCAGGCCCTTGTCGCCGTACAGCTTGATGTCGACCACGGCGGCGGAGGACTCGGTGTTCACCAGGCTGACGTAGTCGACCCGGTCGCCGGCCGTGCTGGCCCCGGCGAACCAGAAGCTGGTCCCGGCGGGGGTGCAGGTGAGGCCGGACAGGCCGAGGCCGCGCTGCTCGGTGACCACGGTGGTCTGGGTGACGGTGAAGCCGGGGGCGAGGGCGCCGGTGGCGACGGCCCCGGTGCCGGGCGCGGTGTCGCCGTTGGCGGCCGGGCCGGTGGCCGGGGCGCCGGGCTTGGCCAGGGTCAGCCGGGCGTCGGCGGGCGCGGCGCCCTTGTCCGGGGCGGCCGGGGCGGCCGAGCCGGACGGCGCGGCGGGGGCGCCGGACGCCGGGGCGGAGGGGGCGGTGGTCGGCGGAGTCGCGGGCGCGGCGGCGTCGGAGAGCCAGCCGGCCCCGCCGGTGGCGCCGCCCGTCCCGGGCGGGGTGTAGGCGGTGAGCGTGGTCGAGCCGGTCAGGCCCTGGAGCGGCTGCGGGCAGACCGCCGCCGTCCGCTCGACCTGCGCGGTGGTCGGGGCGACGCCGCCGTCCGCCTTGGCGGGGGCGGCCGGCGGGCGCGTCTCGGCGATCCCGAACACCGCCGCGAGCACGACGGCCGCGGCCAGCAGGGACTGCGTGGTCCTGGTGCCCCCGGACCGCCCGGCCGGCCGGGCGGAGGCCGCGGGCTCCGGCGCCTGGGCCGGGGCGGGCCCGGACTGCCCGGCCTCGGCGGCCTCTGCGGCCTCCGTCGGCTCGACGGCCTCGGGCGCGGACTTCTTCCTGAATGCGGGCTTCTTCATCGCGGGTCAGCTCCCCGATCCGTGCTGGTGCGGGTACCGGCCCGTGCCGTTGGGGTCGTTCGGGTCGTTGGGGTCGTAGTAGGGCTCGGCCTGCGGCTGCCCCGGCACCCACGGCTGCTGGTGCTCCGTCTGCTGGTAGGGCTGCTGCTCGTAGCCGTACTGCTGCTCCTGCGGGTACGGCTGCTGCTCGTAGCCCTGCTGCGGGTACGCCTGCGGCTGGTAGCCCTCGTAGCCCTGGCCGTCGTACCCCTGGCCGCCGTACGGCGCGGCCACCGGCTGCTGGGCAGCGTACTGGTCGTAGCTGTACGGGTCGGCCTGCTGGTACGTCTGGTACGGGTCGGCGTACGGCTCGGTCTCCTGGACGGCGGCGGCCGCCTGGACCGCCTCGGCCATCGGCTCGCCGGCCGGCTGCGCCGGGATCGCGCCCGGCGGGCCCTCGTACACCCCGCCGTCCTCGCCGCCCTCGCCGCGCTCGGCCATCCGGCGGGCCCGGCGGCTGCCGGGGGCGGGCGCCTGCGCCTGGGCCGCGGCGGCCAGCGCGGCGGCGGCCACCACCTCCTCGGGCAGGTCGTCGTCCTTGTGGCTGCGGCGTCCGGGCAGGGCCAGCACCAGGATGGTCAGGCCGAGCAGCACCTGGGCCCAGATCCAGCCGGTGTGCGCGAAGCCGTCCTCCCGGGTGACGGTCAGCTTGCCGCCGCCGGCCGGGAGCTTGAAGCCCTGCGCCCAGCCGTCGACCGTGACGGACTCCAGCGCGGTGCCGCCCACGGTGGCCTTCCACTCGGGGGCGGCGGACTCGGCGAGCCGCAGCACCCGGCCGTCCGGGCCGGCCGGGACGGTGGCGGTGAGGTCGCGGGCCCCGGCCGGGACGACCACCGGGGCGGCGCCCGGGGCGGTGATCACCGCGCGGACGGCGGGGGCGCCGGTGACCTGCCAGAGCGCGGAGTCGCCGTCCTGGTTGGCCTTGACCAGGCCGGGGGTGGTGTCCAGGACGTCCTTGTAGGTGCCGATCACCGACTGCTGGACCAGCACGTAGGCGATGCCGTAGCCGGAGAGCGCACCGGCCTGGTCGGCGCCGGAACCGGCCAGCAGGCTGCCGACCATCTTGTTCAGGCCGTCCTGGGTGCCGGTCGCCGGGTCGACGGTGGACTCGGCCTGGCCGAGCGTCAGGCCCGCACCGCGGACCACGGTGTAGCGGACCGCGCCGCCGCCCGGGTCGCCGGTGACGACCAGGGTGCGGGACCGGTCGGTGGTGCCGGCCTCCTCCGCGATGAACGCGGGCACCTGGCCGGCCTGGGCCCGGTGCAGCGGCTTGCCGGCGCCGGTGAGCGCCCACCACAGGCCGGTGCCCAGCGGGGCCAGCACCGCGGCGGCCACCACCAGCGCGGCCACCGGCTGGCGCCAGCCGAAGGCGATCCCGGCCACGCGGGCGTTGGCGCCGTCGGCACCGATCGCGGCGGCCGCCAGCAGGGCGATCCCGGCGATCAGCGAGGCCGGGCCGGCCCAGGCGGGCACCGCCGGGCCGCCGGAGGCCGGGGTGACGGAGGTGCCCGCCACCGCGACCGCGAAGACCAGACCCGCACCGGCCGCACCCCAGGCGGACAGCACCGCACGGCGGCGGTCGGCGCGCAGCAGTGCGGCGAGCGCGGCGAGCACCACGCCGGCCGACAGCCAGACCGGCGGCACCCCGGCGCCGCCCGGGTTGACCAGCAGCAGGCCGGCCGCGCTCGCACCGGTGCCGTGCAGGCCGGGCAGGCCGGCCTCCAGCAGCAGCCACTGCGGGTGCGCCAGCACCGACAGCGACCACGGCGCCAGCACCAGGACGGGCAGCGCGAGGATCACCAGGACGCGCAGGCCGAGCAGGCGCAGCGCGGCGCCGCCCGAGCCGAAGGCACCGCCGCGGACCACCGCGACGACCAGCGTCGCCAGGCACAGCGGCAGGGCGAGCGCCCAGGTCAACGGCACGAAGGAGGTGGCCAGGGTGAGCAGCAGGACGGTCATCCAGACCGGCCGCCACCCCGGGCGGGCGCCCTTGGCGGCGCTCTCGTCGCGGATGCCGAGACCGGCCGCGATCGCGGCGGCGCGGGCCAGCGGCGGCAGCAACACGGCGAGGACGGCGGTGCCGATCCGGCCCTGGGCGAGCGCGCCGGTCGCGGCGGGCAGCAGCGCGTAGGCGGCGCTGGCCCAGGCCCGGACGAGCTTGGAGTCCAGCAGCGGCCGGGACACCAGGTAGGCGCTGACCGCCGACAGCGGCACGGTGAGCACGACCAGCAGGGTGAGCGCGAGGTCGGCGTGGTCGAACAGCACCCAGGACAGCACCGCGAGCACGCCGAGGTACGGCGGCGCGGCGGCGGCGGAGCCGGTGCCGATCGGATGCCAGGCGTCCGCGTACATCGACCAGAGGCCGCCGGCGCCGTCGGTGGCCGGCAGCAGGGCGCCGCCGAACAGCTCGCCGCTGCCGAACAGGCCGCGGCAGGCGATCAGGGCGAACACCAGCAGGGCCGCGAACAGCACCGGCGCCGGACGCCGGGCCAGCTTCTTGATCAGCGTGAACTGCTCGACGACCAGGTCCTCGTCGTCCTCGCCGCCCGGCCCGGCCTCGACCGTGCCGTGCCGGCCGGTGTCGTCCCCTCCCCCTATGCCGAGGGAGCCGATCACGCCCTCGACGGCGAGCCGGGCGGTGGCGCCGGGCGGCGGGAAGAGCGTGCGGTCGTCCAGAGCGTCGGCGGCCCGGGTGCGGGCGCGCTGCTTGCGCGCGGCCAGCAGCCGGGGGAAGCGGACGAGTTCGTGGCCGAGGCCGGTGAGCTCGTCGAAGGCCTGGCGCGGGTCCTTGCCGAGCAGGTTGGTGACGGCCCGCAGCAGGGTGCCGAGCACCAGCCGCAGCAGGACGTAGGGGAAGAGCGCGCCCTTGCAGTTGGCGAGCAGGGTGTAGACGGCGCCGGCCTTGTCCACCCGGTGCGGGTGGGCGGGGCCGCAGTCGATGGCGCGGCGCTCGCGGCTGGCCGCCTCGGCGTGCCGCAGCACGGCGTCGGGGGCGACCACCACGCGGTGGCCGGCGGCGTTGACCCGCCAGCAGAAGTCGGCGTCGTCACGCATCAGCGGCAGCGCCTTGTCGAAGCCGCCGAGTTCCTCGAAGACGTCGCGGCGCACCAGCATGCCGGCGCTGGAGACGGCGAGCACCGGGCGGACCTGGTCGTGCTGGCCCTGGTCCTGCTCGCGGCGGTCGAGGCCGGTCCAGCGGCGGCCGGAGCGGGCGATGGTGACGCCGACCTCCAGCAGCTGGCGGCGGTCGTACCAGCTGCGCAGCTTGGGGCCGACCACGGCGGCGCTGGGGGTGGAGTCGGCGACCTGGAGCAGCCGGCGCAGCGCGTCGGTCTGCGGCTCGCAGTCGTCGTGCAGCAGCCAGAGCCATTCGACGGGCTGGGTCTCGCGCGGGCCGCCGCGGCCGAGGTCGTCCTCCTGGGCGAGCGGGTCGCCGAAGTCGTCCCAGCCGCCGGTGACCGGGTCGTAGCCGGAGGGGTCGAGCCGGTACGGCAGGTCCTCCGGGCGCAGCGGCGGGCTGCCGAAGACGGCCTCGGCGACGGCGGTGCCGAAGCCGGCCCGGCGGCCGAGGAGCAGCGGGCCGCTCTCGGGCAGCCAGTCGGCGAGGGTGTCCGCGAGCAGTTGCGGAGAGTTGTCGGTGGAACCGGTGTCGACCGCGAGCACCCGCTGGACCTGGCGGTCCTGGCCGAGCAGGCCGGCGAGGGCCTGCGGCAGCCAGCGGGCCCCGTCGTGCGAGACGATCACCGCGGTGACCAGGTGGCGCGGGTAGGCGGGCGGCCTGGCAGCGGTGAAGCCGCTCTGGTGGCTGTAGACGGTCATCGAGTGCGCGGGCCTCAGTTCTCGGTGGACACAGCCGGTGAACGGCAACCGGATGGCGCACCACACTAACGGCTCCGGATGGCGGCTTCGTCCGCGGTGCCGGTGCGGGACCGGTGAAGAGCCGGCAGGGAACACGAAAGCGCCCCACCGCCGCGGTGAGGCGCCCGTACTGCCGTGTGGTTGTCGAAGGGTCAGCGGGGGTCGGCGGCCGCCCCGGTCAGACCGCGCTCTTCTTGAGCCGGCGGCGCTCGCGCTCGGAGAGGCCGCCCCAGATGCCGAACCGCTCGTCATTGGCGAGGGCGTACTCCAGGCATTCCGAACGGACCTCGCAGGCGAGGCAGACCTTCTTGGCCTCGCGCGTGGAGCCGCCCTTCTCGGGGAAGAAGGACTCGGGGTCGGTCTGGGCGCACAACGCGCGCTCCTGCCAACCGAGTTCCTCTTCCTCCTCCGCGATGCCGTCACCGATCAACAGCTCAAAGAGCTCGCTCATGTGGCGCGCCTCCTCTGCCCCTACTTGGCGTCCCCGTGGTTGCCGTTGCCTCGTGCGGCCGACGACACGAGTGAAATTACAGTTGCGTCACTCTGGCTCAGTCAAGCCGAGCTCTGGTATTGGGGCGAGGATTCACTCCCCGGCACCAAGCCGTTACGAATAGTGTACATATTCGGACACATTGGACCTTCGATCCGAAAGCCCTGAACGGCGTCGAACCAGCCACAACCCTTCGGCGAGTGACGCTCGGTCACCATCACAGGCCGGTCATCGCCCTGCCTTCCCGGCGATCTTCCCATCGAAACATAGAGCGTGATTTATCACCCCATCCGGGCAACTTCTTGGCGTAACCCTCTCGAATGCCGCATCCCTGTGTTTGACACCGGCCCCACGGATGCGGTCTCCTTTCCCCTATGTCAGAGTTCGCCAGCCCCCGGAGCGGTTCCACGCTCCGCCGTGCCGTGAACTCTTGTTGTCGCCTCTGCTCCTGCTGTATCTAGGCGCCCGCGTCCCACCGCGCGCCGCCCCCAGGAAGCACAGAGGCCGCCCGCGATTCCCGTCCCAGGACATCCCGGATCCGGCTGATCCCCGACGAACCAGCCGCCACTCCGAGGACGACTCCCGTGCGTATGACCCGCATCCGCAAGCGGAACCGCGACCGCAACAAACTCGCCCGCCCAAACCCCTCCCCCGCCACACCCACCGCGCCCGCCCGGGGCTGGACCGACGGCCTCAGCGACGTCTCCATCGCCGGCGACCCGCTCGCCTTCCCGCACCTGGCCCGCACCGACCTGCCCCGCCACCCCACCACCGTGGCCGGCCACGCCCGGCTGATCCGAGAGATCGCCGCCGACCGCGCCCGCTGGGAGCCCCTGGTCCGCTACGACGCGCTCACCCGCTGGTACGCCCGGCTGGAGACCGGCCCCGGCTACGAAATCTGGCTGCTCAGCTGGCTGCCCGGCCAGAGCAGCGGCTTCCACGACCACGGCGAGTCCTCCGGCGTGATGACCGTCGTCCAAGGCGAGCTGATCGAGCGCTCGCTCACCCGCGCCGGCGAGGGAGCCCGCACCCTGCGCCCCGGCGGGCAGCGGGTCTTCTCCTCCGGCTACCTCCACGAGGTGGTCAACGGCACGCTCGAACCCGCCGTCTCCATCCACCTCTACACCCCGGGCCTCACCGAGATGAACCAGTACGGCGGCACCGCCGTCCCCGAGCAGCACCCGCAGGCCCAGGCCGAGGCACACTGAGCACCCGCCCGCGTCAGCCCGGCCGCCGCACCCGCCGGCGACCGGGCCTACGACCGGGCCGGCGACCGGGCTGACGGGCAGTCGGACCGTGGCAGGATGAACCCATGCGCATCGTGGCACTGGCAGGCGGAATCGGCGGAGCGCGCTTCCTGCGCGGACTCCTCGCGGCGGTCGGACCGCAGGACGAGATCACCGTCATCGGCAACACCGGCGACGACATCCACCTCTACGGCCTCAAGGTCTGTCCCGACCTCGACACCGTGATGTACACCCTCGGCGGCGGCATCCACGAGGAGCAGGGCTGGGGCCGCACCGACGAGACCTGGTCGATCAAGGCCGAGATGAAGGAGTACGGCGTCGGCCCCGAGTGGTTCGGGCTCGGCGACCGCGACTTCGCCACCCACCTCGTCCGCAGCCAGATGCTCACCGCCGGCTACAGCCTCAGCCAGGTCACCGAGGCGCTGTGCGTGCGCTGGAAGCCCGGCGTACGGCTGCTGCCGATGAGCGACGACCGGGTCGAGACCCACGTGCGGATCACCGACGAGCAGGGCACCCGGGCGATCCACTTCCAGGAGTACTGGGTCAGGCTGCACGCCGCCGTCGACGCCGAGGCGATCATCCCGGTCGGCGCCGACACCGCGAAGCCCGCGCCCGGCGTCCTGGAGGCCCTCGCCGCCGCCGACGTCATCCTCTTCCCGCCGTCCAACCCGGTCGTCTCCATCGGCACCATCCTCGCCGTCCCCGGCATCCGGGAGGCCGTCGCCGCCGCCCCCGCCCCCGTCGTCGGGCTCTCCCCGATCATCGGCGGCGCCCCGGTGCGCGGCATGGCCGACAAGGTGCTCGCCGCCGTCGGCGTCGAGGCCACCGCGGAGGCGGTCGCACTGAACTACGGCTCCGCACTCATCGACGGCTGGCTCGTCGACACCGCCGACCAGGCCTCGGTCGCCGCCGTCGAAGCCGCCGGGATCGCCTGCCGGGCCGTCCCGCTGCTGATGACCGACGTCGAGGCCACCGCCGAGATGGCCCGGGCCGCCCTCGCCCTCGCCGAGCAGGTGCGCAAGTGAGCGGGCGCGGGCGCAGCGGGGCGGGCGCATGAGCCTGCAGATCCTGCCGGTCGAAGGGCTGCCGGAGATCGACGCCGGGACCGACCTCGCCGCGCTGCTCGCCAAGGCCGGCGAGTACCAGGACGGCGACATCCTGATCGTCACCTCGAAGATCGTCAGCAAGGCCGAGGGCCGGCTGCTGCACGCCGCCGACCGCGAGGCCGCGATCGAGGCCGAGACCGTCCGGGTGGTCGCCCGGCGCGGCCACGCCCGGATCGTCGAGAACCGCAACGGCTTCGTCATGGCCGCCGCCGGCGTCGACGCCTCCAACACCGCCCCCGGCACCGTCCTGCTGCTGCCCGAGGACCCGGACGCCTCCGCCCGCGCCCTGCGCGGGCGGCTCCAGCAGCTCACCGGCCGCCGGCTCGCCGTCGTCGTCACCGACACCTTCGGCCGGCCCTGGCGCAACGGGCTCACCGACGTCGCCATCGGCGCCGCCGGGCTGTCCGTGCTGGAGGACCACCGCGGGCGCACCGACAGCCACGGCAACGAGCTGGCGCTCACCGTCACCGCCACCGCCGACGAACTCGCCGCCGCCGCCGACCTGGTGAAGGGCAAGACCAGCGGCGTGCCGGTCGCCGTCGTCCGCGGGCTCGGCCACCTCGTCACCGCCGAGGACGGCGACGGCACCCGGCCGCTGGTCCGCTCCGCCGTCGACGACATGTTCCGGCTCGGCACCTCCGAGGCGCTGCGCCAGGCCGTCACCCTGCGGCGCACCGTCCGCTCCTTCACCGACGCCCCGGTCGACCCCGGCGCCGTGCGCCGCGCCGTCGCCGCCGCCGTCACCGCGCCCGCCCCGCACCACACCACGCCGTGGCGGTTCGTCCTGCTGGAGACGGCGCAGGCCCGCACGCGGCTGCTCGACGCGATGCTCGCCGCCTGGCAGCGCGACCTGCGCGAACTCGACGGCTGGGACGACGCCCGGATCGCCCGCCGCACCGCCCGCGGCGACGTCCTGCGCGAGGCGCCCTACCTGGTGGTGCCCTGCCTCGTCATGGACGGCTCGCACCACTACCCCGACCAGCGGCGCGCCGCCGCCGAACGGGAGATGTTCACCGTCGCCGCCGGCGCCGCCGTGCAGAACCTCCTGGTCGCCCTCACCGGCGAGGGCTACGGCTCCGCCTGGGTGTCGTCCACCATGTTCTGCCGCGACACCGTCCGCGCGGCCCTCGACCTCCCGGACGACTGGGACCCGATGGGCGCCATCGCCGTCGGCCGCCCCGCCGAACCCCCGCGCGAACGCCCGGACCGCAGCGCCGACACCTTCATCGAGGTGCGGTAGCGGTTCAGAGACCGCGATAGATCTCGCGGCGATTGCCAACGGCCACCACGAGGATCACCAGCACGCCGTCGTGGATCTCGTAGGCCACGCGGTAGACGCCGACGCGGAGGCGGTAGAGGCCGTCGTGACCCGCCAGCTTCTTGACATCCGGGCCATCGGCGTAAGGGTCCTCGCCGAGAACAGTGAGCGCGGTGAGGATCCGCATCGCATCGACCTGGCTGATGTCACGCAGCTGGCGCCTGGCATGCGAGGTGAAGCGGAACGCGTACTTCACGCAGCGCTCCCGGAGGAGTCCTTGGGCGAGTCGAACAGGTCGGCCAGGAGCTCGGCCATGGTCACGGTGGGATCGTTCCGGTGCTGCTCGGCCTCACGGGCGAGCAGTTCGTCGGCGGCATCCTCGATGGCATCGAGGATCTCGATCGGCACGACCGCTCCGACCCGCTCGCCCTTCCGAGTGATCACGGTGATCTCGCCGGCCTCGGCCTGGGTGACCACCTCGGCGAGGTTCGCACGCAGTTCCCGGATGCTCAGTGCGTCAGTCATGCATCCAGCGTACACATCGACGTGTACACCGCACGGCGCTTCCGGTTCAGCGCCGCCGGTGGTCGTCGGGGGTGAGGCGCGAACGCCCGGACCGCGGCGCCGACACCTTCATCGAGGTGCGGTGAGGATCAGCCGTCGAGGTCGTCCGGCAGCAGCCGGAAGGCCTTGTGGTTGGTCAGTGGCCTGATCGCACGGAAGTGGCGACGGTCGACGGTCAGCACGGCGTCGGTCCTGAACTCCGCGGCCAGCGCGACGTTGATGGCGTCGGTCAGGCCGATGTTCAGGTCCGGGTACTGCCGCATGACCGCCCGCGCAGTGGCAAGGTGCGCACCCACCTCGGGCACCTCGAAACGGCCGATCGCACATCGGTCGATGATGTCGTCCAGAACGCGCATCGCCATCGCGGCTCCGAGTGTCCGGTGCGCGAGGTGGTCCAGCTCGGCCAGCACCAGCGGCGAGATGACCAGATGGCCGACCGTACGCAAGGCCTTCAGGCAGGCGTCGTGGTCGGGTTCCTCACCGGCGTATGCGGCGAGCAGGGCGCCGGTGTCACCGACCACCGCGACGTCGGTCACCTGCCGAATCCTTCCATGTGCTGGTCGAGGTCGGCCAGAATGCGCCCGCCGCCACCGGGGATGACCGGCATGTCGTCGAGCTCCTCCCCCATCGGATCGGTCCGGAAGGGGTAGACGGGTGCGGCCAGGCTCGGCGGCAGGATGGTGGCCACATGCCTGCCGTCCTTGGTGACGGTGACGGTCTCGCCCCGCTCGACGGCTCCTATCACCCTGGCCGTCTGCTGGTTCAGCTCCCGCATGGTTGCTTCCATGCGAGGCAGTGTACTACGGCGTAGTTCATCGCCGCCGGTGGTCGTTGGGGGTGAGGCGGGGGCCGTAGCGGGGGGCGTGGGGGGTGGTCGCCAGCAGGAGGCGGCAGAGGCGGTGGCGGTGCGGGCGGTAGGGCTCCAACAGGGCGAGCATCTGGGCGTCGTCGCTGCGGGGGCGGCCGGCCAGGGCCCAGCCGACCAGGTTGGGCAGGTGGAAGTCGCCGACCGAGACCGCGTCCGGGTCGCCGTTGCTGCGCTGCAGGGTCTCGGCGGCCGTCCAGGGGCCGACCCCCGGGACGGCGGTGAGCCGGGCGAAGGCCTCGGCGTGGTCCATCGCGGCGGCCTCCTCCAGCCGGGGCGCCAGCCGGACGGCGCGCATGACCGTCGCCGAGCGCTTCGGGTCCACCCCCGCGCGGTGCCACTCCCAGCTCGGCACCAGCGCCCACTCCCGGGCCGACGGCGCCACCCGCATGCCCTCGGCCGGGCCCGGCGCCGCGGTGCCGAAGTCCCGTAGCAGGGTGCGCCAGGCGCGGTAGGCCTCGTCGGTGGTCACCTTCTGTTCCAGGATCGCCGGGACGAGGGACTCCAGGACCAGCCCGGTGCGGGTGAGGCGGACCGCGGCGGTGCGGCGCTGGGCGTCCCGCAGCGGTCCGGGCGGCAGCACCAGGGCCTCCGGGTCGTCCTGCGCGCCCAGCAGCACCGGCAGCCGCTCCAGCAGCCACGTCGCACCCGGGCCCCAGGCCGTCGCCTCCACCTCGCCGGCCGCCGGTCGCGCCAGCACCCGCAGCGTGCCGATCCCGGCCGGGGTCCGGGACGCCCGCCAGAGCGCGCCGTCGCCGGTGGTGCGGTACGCCGGGTCGGCGGGGCCCCGGCGCAGCGGCAGCAGCGTCCGGGCGACGTCCAGCGGGAAACCCGGCCGCCAACGCCGTACCGACTCGCCCGTCACCGCCGCGCACCTCCTCCGCTGTCCGGCTCCACCGCCTTCGTCGACCATGGGGATATGAACGATACGCGGCTGCCGGAGCTGTCCTCCGGGGACGAGAACGCGGTGCGGGCGCTGTACCACCGGGCGCTGGAGGGGTGGAACCAGCAGGACGGTTCGGCCTTCGCCGGGCCGTTCGCCGAGGACGGGGAGGTGATCGGCTTCGACGGCACCCGGCACTGCGGGCGGTCGGTGATCGCCGCCGAACTGGGGCGGCTCTTCGCCGACCACGCGACGCCGGAGTACGTGGCCAGGGTGCGCCGGGTCCGCGCGCTGGGGCCCGGGGTGGCGCAACTGGACGCCGTCGCGGGGCTGGTGCCGGACGCCGCGGAGGACCTGGACCCGGCGCTCAACGCGGTGCAGACGGTGATCGCGGTGAACGCCGGGGCGGGCTGGCGGATCGGGCTGCTGCAGAACACGCCGGCGCGCTACGACCTCCGGCCGGACCTGGCGGCGGCGTTGACGGCGGAGCTGCGGGGGCTGGTCGGGCGGGGGCCGGGGCCGGCGTAGGGCGGTGCGGTGGGGTGCGTCAGGGGGTCTGGAGGTGGGCTGCGGCCGTGCGGAGGGCGGGGAGCCGGGCGTAGAGGGCGTTGCCGGGGCACTCGGTGTTGAAGGCGTCGCGGTGACCGGAGACGGCGTCGAAGTCGACGACGGTGCCCTTGGGGTAGCGGCTGGCGTCGGAGGCGGAGGTGAGCTTGGTGCGGCCGTCGGCGGGGTGGCCGGTGAGGCCGAGCTTCCAGCCGGCGATGGCGGCGAGGCCGTCCAGGAGGGGCTGGGGCGGGGCGTCGCCGACGTAGGTGCCGATGGCGGCGACGCCGGCCGAGTCGGTGTTGAAGCCGAGGGTGTGGGCGCCGTGGACGGGCTGGTCGACGCCGCCGGCCCGGCCCTCGTAGACGGTGCCGCAGCGGTCGACCAGGAAGTTGTAGCCGATGTCCCGCCAGCCGCTGCTCTGAACGTGGTACTGGTAGATCGACCTGATCACCCGGGGGGCGTCGGAGCAGGCGTAGTCGGTGGCGGTGGCGGTGTGGTGGACGAACACCTCGTGGACCGGGCCGGTGTACTCGAAGGCCTGGTCGCGCAGGGACTCGTCCGCGCCCCAGCCGGCCCGGGTGACGATGGCGGGGCGCGGGGCCTGGTGGCCGTCGGCAGGGCGGCGGGGCAGGACCCGGGCGGCGGGCGCGGGCGCACCCTGGCCGGGGTCGACCAGGTCGAGCCGCAGGCCAGGCGGGGGCCCGGCGGGGCCGGGGCGCACCTCGACGGCGACGCCGTCGCTGCGGCCGGTCCACAGGGGCGCGGTGGCGCCGCGCGGGGCGAGGTCGGGGCCGTCCTCGGTGTCGGCCTCCAGGTCGTGCCAGTCGCCCCAGCGGCCGGTGGCCGCGTCCCGGGTGCGGACCCGGACGGCGCCGCCGGCCAGCGCGTCCGCCGGGCCGTCCCAGCCGACGCCGAGGAGTTCGAACGGCCGGGTGGTGCGCGGCGCCAGAGCCGGGCCGGGGCCGAGCGGCAGCGAGGTGACCGACCCGCCGCCGGCGGAGCCGCGGCGCCGGACGCCGTCGGGGTCGGCCGGGCCGGCGGTGGCGGCGGGCTGGAGGAGCAGGGCGACGGTGCAGCCGGCGAGCACGGCGGCCGGGAGGGAAAGGCGCATAAACCGGATGGTGGCGGCAAATCGGGCCACTCGCCACGTCGCCTCGCGCCCGGTCCGCCACCCCTCCCGACGGCCCACTCGAAGGCCGTAGGCTGGGGCGCACCATGACTGCGCATTTCGCTGCCGATGCCCGCACCCCCGTCGAACTGCTGCACGCATATCTGCGAGGCGGCACGTCCACGGTCGATCCCGCGGCCCCGCTGGTCACCTTCTACGACGACGCCACCGGTGAACGGGTGGAACTGTCCGCCCGGACCTTCGACAACTGGGTGGCCAAGACGGCCAACCTCCTCCAGGACGAGTTGAACGCCGGCCCGGGCGACCGGGCCGTACTGCTGCTCCCCGCCCACTGGCAGAGCGCCGTCTGGCTGCTGGCCTGCTGGTCGGTCGGGGTGGCGGTGGTGCCCGGCGGCGACCCGGCCGCCGCCGACCTGGTGGTCAGCGGCCCGGACGGACTGGCGGCCGCCCACGCCTGCGAGGGCGAGCGGGTGGCCCTGGCCCTGCGCCCGCTCGGCGGACGCTTCCCGCAGCGCCCCGACGGCTTCCTCGACTACGCCGCCGAGGTGCCTGGCCAGGGCGACCGCTTCGCGCCGTACTCGCCCGTCGCCCCGGACGGCCACGCGCTGGAGACCGCCGTGGACGGGCTGCCGCTGAAGCTGACCGGCGAGCAGACCGTCGCGCTGGCCCGGGAGGGGGCCGCCCGGCTCGGACTGAAGCCCGGCGACCGGGTGCTGTCCACCTTCTCGTTCGACGACTGGACCGGCCTGGAGGCCGGTCTGCTGGCGCCGCTGGCGTCCGGCGCCTCGGTGGTGCTGTGCCGCAACTCGCAGGGGCTCGACCCCGAGCAGTGGGAGAAGCGGACCGAATCCGAACGGGTGACACTGCGCCTCGGGTAACCCCCGGGTCGGGCCGGGCGGGTAGGGATCCCTGCCATGGCCGAGGACGACACCGCGCACCCCCCGACCGACCCGCCCCCGACGGATGCGCACCCTTCCGAACCCGGACGCCCGCGTCGGCGCCGGCGGTGGCTGATGATCACCGCCGGCGTCGTCGCGTTCCTGCTGGTCGCCACCGGGGCACTGCTCTGGATCGCCTACCGCACGCTGGACGGCAACATCCGCACCGACTCGGCCACCGACCGACTGCTCGCCCGGCTGGAGGCCGAGCGGCCGAGCCGGACCGCCGGGGCCAAGGGCTCCGAGAACATCCTGCTGATCGGCAGCGACGACCGCTCCGGCACCAACTCCTCGTACGGCGGCGAGCCGGGCACCCAGCGCTCGGACACCACGATCCTGCTGCACCTGGCCGCCGACCGGAAGCACGCGACGGCGGTCTCCATCCCGCGCGACGTCATGGTCACCGTCCCCGCCTGCGAGAAGCCCGACGGCACCCGCAGCAAGGCCGGGCTGATGCAGTTCAACTGGGCGTTCGAGATGGGCGGCGCGGCCTGCTCGATCCGCGCCGTCGAGCAGCTCAGCGGCATCCGGATCGACCACTACGTGATCCTCGACTTCAACGGCTTCAAGACGATGGTGAACGCGATCGGCGGGGTCGAGGTGTGCGTCCCGCAGGCGATCCACGACAAGGACGCCAGACTCGACCTGCCCGCCGGGCGGCAGACCCTGCACGGCGAGCAGGCACTCGGCTACGTCCGGGCCCGGGAGAGCCTGGGCGACGGCAGCGACACCCAGCGGATGGGCCGTCAGCAGCAGTTCCTGGCCGCGCTGATCCGCAAGGTGCAGTCGCAGGGCGTGCTGCTGAACCCGGCGCGGCTGTGGCCGGTGCTGGACGCGGCCACCTCCTCGGTCAAGGCGGACGGCGGGCTGTCCTCGCTCGGGGCGCTGTACGACCTCACCCAGGACCTGCGGGACATCCCCTCGGCGGACGTGGTGCTCCTGACCGCGCCGCGCCGCCCGTACCGGTACGACTCGGACCGGGACGAGTTCGTGCAGCCGCAGACCACCCAGTTGTTCACCGCGCTGCGGGACGACCGGTCGGTCGCCGTCCGGCCGCCCGGTTCGGCGCCGTCGCCGGGTGCCGTCGCCGGGGCGGGCGCCGGGGCGGGCGCCGGGGCGGGCGCCGGGGCGGGCGCCGGGGCGGGCGTCGGGGCGGGCGCGAGCCCGAGTCCAAGTCCAAGTCCGGTGGCGGCGGGTGCGGGCGCGGGGTCGGACGGGGCGGCCGGGGCTGCGGGGGCCGCGGGGGCTCCGGCGAAGGCGTCACCTTCGGCGGACGCCTCGCCCACCTTCGAGGGACGCACGGCCGACGTGGACGCCTGCGCGCAGCACTGATCGCGGCTGCGCCGCAGGTCGGCGCGGGTTTTCCGGAAATCCCGCACACCCAGGGGACTTTACCCGGCCATTACCTGGACATGGCGCAGATCACACCGGAACGATTCAGCCGTTCGGCTCGTCTAGTGTGTCCGGATCGGCCCGCCGAACGGGCGAGCCGGAGCCGTGACCGGTCGGAGGTAGGGAACCCCCGTGCAGCAGGACAAACCGGAGGTCGATCCCGCCGACCAGTGGACGCGCGACCCGGAAACCGGCCAGTACCGCCTCGACCCGGAAACCGGCATCCCCGGGCAGCGCCGCCGGACGGCCGACCGGAGATCCCCCGAGGAGACGCCGGCCACCGAGTCGGCCGGGACCGCCGACGTCCCCGGGCCGGGCCGCCGCGACTCCCGGCGGCGGGCGGCCGCCGCCGCCAAGCGGACCCGGCGCCGCCGGGCGCTCAAGTGGACCGCCGGGGCCGGTGCCCTGGCGATGGTCGCGGGCTGCGGCGGGGCGTACTACCTGTACCAGCACTTCAACAGCAACCTGACCTCCGTCAAGGTCCAGCTGGGCAACGAGGAGGAACGGCCCAAGGCCGCCGGGGACGCGCTCAACATCCTGGTGCTGGGCACCGACAGCCGGCAGGGCCTCGGCCGCGAGTACGGCAACGAGGGCAGCGTCGGGCACGCCGACACCACGCTGCTGTTCCACATCTCCAAGGACCGCTCCAACGCGACCGCGATCAGCATCCCGCGCGACCTGATGGTGCCGATCCCGGAGTGCCAGAGCGGCAGCGGCAAGAAGATCCCCGGCTCCGCGCGGGACATGTTCAACAACAGCCTCGGCCAGGAGGGGCGCGACCCGGGCTGCACCTGGAAGACCGTCGAGAAGATGACCGGGATCCGGGTCGACCACTTCGTGCAGGTCAACTTCGAGGCGGTGAAGACGCTGTCCAGCGCCGTCGGCGGGGTCGAGGTCTGCGCGGCCAAGGACATCAACGACAAGGACTCGCACCTGAAGATGAGCAAGGGCCGGCACGTGGTCCAGGGCGACGAGGCGCTGGCCTTCGTCCGCACCCGGCACGCCGTCGGCTTCGGCGGCGACCTCACCCGCATCCCGCTCCAGCAGCAGTTCATCAGCTCGATGATCCGCAAGATCAAGAGCGACGACACCCTGACCAGCCCGAGCAAGCTCTACAAGCTCGCCGACGCCGCCACCAAGGCGCTCACCGTGGACTCCGGGATCGGCAGCGTCGACAAGCTCAAGGACCTCGCGCTGGACCTCAGCAAGGTGGACACCAAGAACATCACCTTCGCCACCGTGCCGGTCCTGGACGACCCCAAGGACAAGGACCGGCTGGTGCTCAAGCAGCCGGACGCCGGGCAGCTGTTCTCGATGGTCGCGGGCGACCGCTCGCTGACCGAGACCGCCGCCCCCGCCGACGCCGCCACGGCCGCACCCGAGACCGCACCGGCGGCCCCGACCGCCGCCGCCCCGACGGTGGACCCCAAGGACGTCCGGGTGACGGTGCGCAACGGCAGCGGGACGCGCGGGCAGTCGGGGCCCACCGTGGAAAAGCTCCGCACCAAGGGCTTCGCCAAGGCCACCACCGCCCCCGACGCGCCCGTCACCGCGACCACCACGGTGTCCTTCCCGACCGGGCAGGACGCCGCGGCCGCCGCCCTGGCCGCCGCGCTCGGCCTGCCGGGCGACACCATCCGGCCGGACCCGAAGGCGGATCCGAAGGGCCCGCTGGTGCTGGTGCTCGGCAAGGACGTCCTCGCCGCTCCGGCGGCGGCCCCGACCGAGGCGCCGAAGGACCTCCAGCGGGTGCAGGCGGACGACACCGATGCGTGCGCCAAGTAGCTAGGGGCCCCGGGCCCTACGTCGGCGCGAGGGTGCCGTCCGTCTCCCGATAGTGCTCGCCGGTGCGGGGGCAGCGCCAGCGGCCGTCGCCGACGGGTTGCAGCGGCTCGCCGGCGCGGCCGACCCAGCCGATCCGGCGGGCCGGGACGCCGGCGGCCAGGGCGAAGTCCGGGACGTCCCGGTGGACCACCGCGCCGGCCGCGACCAGCGCCCAACGGCCGACCGTCACCCCGGCGACCAGGACCACCCGGCCGCCGATCGAACAGCCCTGACGGAGCGTCACCCCTTCGGCGTGCCAGTCCTGTTGACGCTTGGGCCGACCGTCGGGGGTCACCGCGCGGGGGTGGCGGTCGTTGGTGAGGACGGCGGCGGGGCCGATGAACACCCCGTCCTCGACCAGCGCGGGCTCGTACACCAGCGCGTGGTTCTGCAGTTTGACCCGGTCCCCGATCCGGACGCCGGGGCCGACGTAGGCGCCGCGGCCGATCACGCACTCGGCGCCGACCACCGCGCCCTCACGGACCTGGGCGAGGTGCCAGACCGTCGTCCCCGCGCCGATGACGGCCCGTTCGTCGACGTCCGCGCTCGGCTCGATCCGGGCCACGCCGGGCCCGCCCTCAACTGTCGCCATGCGCACCGACGATAGCGGCGCGGGCTCGACCGTCAGGGCTTGTCCGGCAATTCGCGCACCCAGCGGGAATTGTCGGACAAACCCTGCCGGGTCGGCGTCAACTCGCCCTGGAGAGCACGTCCTTGGCGGCCGGTCCGACACTGCCTATCACCCGGCGGGCCAGTGAGCGGGGCGAGGTGAGGAAGCCGAAGCCCCAGCTGAGGTGCATGGTGGCGAGCGCCACCGGCAGCATCGCCCTGGCCTTGAAGGACAGGCCGCGGCCGCCGACCAGCCCGCCGCCGAGGATGCCCAGCAGGTACGCGCCGGGCACCGCGAGGAGGGCCGGGTGGACGGCGACGCCCAGCACCAGCCCGAGGGTGACGGCCAGCAGGGCGGTCGGCGGGGCCAGGTAGCGGAGGTTGACCGAGCCGCGGTGGTAGCGGGTGACCACCCGGCGCCAACGGCCGTAGTCCTTGTACTGCTTGGCCAGCGCCTTCACCGACGGCCGGGGCCGGTAGGTCACCTTGAGCTGCGGGGTGAACCAGACCAGCCCGCCGTCCTGGCGGATCCGGTAGTTGAGCTCCCAGTCCTGGGCTCGGATGAACTCCTCGTTGTAGCCGCCGAGCTTCTCCAGCACCTCGCGCCGGAACACCCCGAGGTAGACGGTGTCCGCCGGGCCGGCCAGGCCGCCGGTGTGGAAGGCGGCGTTGCCGACACCGATCTTGGAGGTCATCGCGGCGGCGACCGCGTTCTCCCACTCGGTCTCGCCCTCGGCGTGCATGATGCCGCCGACGTTGGCGGCGTCCATCTCGTCGAGCAGCCGGACCGCGGTGGTGATGTAGCCGGGGGTGAGCAGCCCGTGGCCGTCCACGCGCACCACTATCGGATGGCGCGAGCCGCGGATCGCGGCGTTCAGCCCTGCGGGGGTGCGACCGGTGGGATTCGGCACGGTCCGTACCCGCGGGTCCTCCGCCACCAGTTCGGCCGCGATCTCCGCGGTCCGGTCGGTGGACGGACCGAGGGCGATCACCACCTCCATCGGCCCGGGGTACTCCTGGTCCAGGATGCGCCGGACCGCCGTCCGCAGGTGTCGTTCCTCGTTGAGCACCGGCATGATCACGGAGACAGCCGGCAGCTCCTCAGCAGCCTTGGTGTTCATCGGGGCCAACCGTACCGGTGCGGACACGTCTCCGTCTTGTCCCGGTCTGGGCCGCTGCTCGCAGCCCGCGACGCCCGGTTGGACTCCTTGATCACGTCCACCGTACTCCGCTCCGCGTACGGGCCCGCAGCCGGGTCGGAACGGGCGGTTTCCGGAGGACGGGACGGAGCCCGGGAGGGCGCCCCCGGCGGGGTTCGGCGGCGGCCGCGCGGGTTCGGTGCAGGTTCGGCGCAGGTTCAGAGCAGGTGGTGAACGATGGTGAAGAGCGCGTAGCCGGCCAGCGACAACCGGTTCAGCAGGTGCTGCGGGCCGCCCAGCCGGTCCGGCAGCGACCGGTGCGGGCGCAGGTCCGGCCGGTGGGCGGCGGTCGCGACGGCCCGGGCCAGCTCGACCGGGTCGTAGCGGTCCCCGAAGTGTCCGGCCAGCCAGGCGGCCGGGCGGCTGCCGACGGTGACCTCCTCGCCCGAGCGCAGCTGGACGGTGAGCAGGTTGCGGTGGACGGCGGCCGCGTTGATCTCCTGCCACCGGAAGGTCCGGGTGCGCAGCGCGGTGGCGATCCGCAGGCCGTCCCGGTCGGCGACCATCTGCCAGGAGAGGGTGCGGCCGCAGGCGAGGATCGCCACCGTGCCGGTCAGGAGCGGGTGCACCAGCCCGCCCCACCAGCCGCTCCGGCCGAGCAGCACGACCAGGCCCGCGAGCAGCAGGGCGGGCACCGGACCGGCCACCGCCCGCAGCGCCAACGGCATCTCCCAGCGCCGGGCGGGCACCGGTTCGGCGTCCGGCCCGGCCGCGGGGGCGGCGGCCACCGTCTCGGCGGTCAGGGCGGCGACGGCCAGGTCCCGCTCCCGGTAGCCCTCGGTGCGCCGCCCCGGCCGCGGGGCCCGGGCGGCGGGGGCGACCACGGCCGCCACCCAGCGCGGGTCGTGGTCCAGCAGTCCGGGGCGGACCAGGAGCTGCTGCTCCGGCCCGTCGGGCCCCCGGTACAGCACGGCCGGCACGCTCCGGCCGGCGCGGGCGAGCCAGGCGGCGGCCTGCTCCGGGGTCAGCCGGTCGAAGACGTCCCCGAGCTCCTCCTCTTCCTCGTCGTAGGAGACTTCGAGTTCGAGGTGGTCGGCGTCGTCGTCCTCGGTCTCCAGGTGTTCGGGCACCCAGGCCGGGCCCTCGCCGTCCGGGGCGCCGTAGCGGGCCCAGCGGTAGCGGTCGCGCTCGACCAGCCGCCAGAGCGCGGGGCCGTCCGGCGGGCCGTCCAGCGGCTGCACCAGCAGGTCGCCCTGGGCGTCGGCGCGGACCCGGACGGCGAGGGCGGGCGCGGAGCCCGCGAAGGAGGGCCGGGAGCGGCGGGCGTTCGCGGTGGCGGCCGAGCCGAGCAGCAGCAGGCCGGGCAGGGCGAGCAGGCCGCCGGCGGTCAGCGCGCCGGTGAGGTCGTAGTCGTCGCCGGCGGCGCGGACGGCGTCGCCGTCCACCAGCAGCGGGACGGGCTCGCCGGGCTGCGGCGGCCGGGCCCACCAGACGTCCAGCCGGGCGGTGCGTTCCGGGCCGCCGCCGGGTGGGTGGAAGCGGACGGTCAGGACGCCGTCCTGGTCGGTGTCGCCCGCGGTGCCGGTGACCTGGTCGGCCCGTTCGGCGCTCGCCTGCTGTCGGGCCTGCCCCCACAGCCCGTACAGCGGGAACGCCAGGGCGGCGGCGAGCAGCAGGCCGCCGAGCGCGCGGCGCAGCACCGGCGGGCCGTCGGGGTGGACGGGCGAGGGCGCTCCGGCGGCGGTCCAGGGGAAGGGGACGGGCGGGGCCATCAGTTCGTCGAGCTGCTGGCGGGCGCGGCGGCGGCCGAGCTCGGCGCCGATCAGCGCGGCGGAGAGCAGCAGGTGGAGCAGGACGGCCGTCCAGCGGCAGAGCGGGGTGACCAGGCCGTGCGGGGCGTACCAGAGCACCGCGAGGACGGCCGGCGGGACCAGCGCCCGGCCGCGGAACCGGCCGGCCAGCAGGACCACTTCGGCGAGCACCGACCAGGCGGCCAGCGAGGAGCCCCAGGTGTCCCGGCAGACGCCCTGGACGTTGCAGTCGCCGGGGGTCGGCTCCACCGCGGTGGCCAGGATCACGAAGGCGGCCGGCAGCAGCGCCAACCAGCGGCTGTCCAGGCGCCAGGCGGTGCGGGCGGTGCGCCAGCGGGCGGCAGCGCCGGCGGTGAGGGGCGCGGCGCTGGGCAGCGGCGGGGCGTCCGGGGTATCCGGGGCGAACATCGGACGATCATCTCAGTCGGCCTGGGGCGGCCCGTGCCGCAGGGGCCGGGTGCTGCCCGCACCCGGCCCCTGCCCCCCGTTCCCCCCTCGGCGGCCCCCCACCGCCGGGTCCTGCGGCCCGCGCCGCCCGGCCAGTCCGTCGCGACGGCCGCGGTCGAACCGTCGCGACGGCCCCGGTCAGTACGTCTCGACGGCCCCGGTCAGTCCGTCGCGATGGCCGCGAGGACGTTCATCCGCCCGGCCCGGAAGGCCGGGACGAGGGCGGCGACCAGTCCGATCACCACCGAGGCGACCAGCGTCACCGCGAGCGTGGTGGTCGGGACGGAAAGCGTGGCCAGGCCCTGGTCGCGCAGCACCCGCTGGGCGGTGACGCCCCAGGCCAGCCCGAGCCCGGTGCCCAGGACCGCGCCGAACACCGAGATCACCACGGCCTCCAGCCGGATCATCCGGCGCAGCTGGCGGCGGGAGAGCCCGATCGCCCGCAGCAGGCCGATCTCCCTGGTCCGCTCGACCACCGACAGCGCCAGGGTGTTGACCACCCCGAGCACGGCGACCGTGATGGAGAGGCCGACCAGGCCGTAGATCAGGTAGAGCAGGGTGTTGACCTGGGACTGCACGACCTCCTTGTAGCCGGCCTGGTCCTTGATGGTCAGCTGCGGGTACTCCTTGAGCGCGCCCTCCAGGGCGGTCAGCGTCTTCGCGACGTCGGCTCCGGAGGCGGCCTTGGCGAAGAACGTCCAGACCGGCGGCTGCTCGTCGGCGGGCACGGCCCTGGCCATGGTGTCGAAGTCGACGAAGGAGCCGTCGCCGAACAGCGAGCCCTTCGCGAACACGGCGCCCACCGGCAGCACCTGGGTGCGGCCCTTGCCGTAGGCGACGCTCACCTGGTCGCCGACCTTCAGGCCGTGGTCCTTCGCGAAGGCCTCGCCGATCCCCAGCTCGCCCCGCCCGATCGCGTCCACCGAACCGGCGGTGACCGGGAGGTGGAAGTCGGTGCCGAAGAAGGCGGGCGGCGCGGCGGTGAGGTTGGTCTTCGCGCTCCGGCCGTCCGGCAGCTGGAGCTTGGGGTTGAAGAACTTCTGGGTGGTGACGTGGTCGATGCCCGGGGTCCGGCGGACGGCGTCCAGCATCTCGGGGGTGATCGAGGTGCGGCCGCCCTGGACGATGTAGTCCGCGCCCACCGACCGGTCGATCTGCGCGTTGGCCGAGGTGACCGTCGAGGCGCTGAACACCGAGGAGCCGATCACCAGCGCCAGTCCGATCATCAGGGCGGCGGCGGTGGCCCCGGTGCGACGCGGGTTGCGCATCGCGTTGCGCTGGGCGAGCCGGCCGGACGGGCCGAACAGCGCCGGCAGCAGCGCGCCCAGCACCCGCACCACGGCGGTGGCCAGCAGCGGGCCGAGCACCACGAAGCCGATCAGGGTGAGCAGCACGCCGAGACCCAGGTACTGGCCGCCGGTGGCCGCCTTCTGCGCCTGCGCGGCCAGCACCAGCAGACCGCCGCCGCCCGCCGTCAGGACGAGGCCGACGACCGTGCGGACCAGGTTGGCACGGCCCTCGGCCGGCGTGCCGTGGTCGCGCAGGGCGGCCATCGGCGCGATCCGGCTCGCCCGGCGGGCCGGGACCCAGGCCGCCACCAGGGTCACCACGATGCCCAGGGCGTACCCGGCGAGGAACACCGTCGGACCGATCTTCAGGTCGCCCGCGTCGAGCTTCATGCCGATCGCGTTCATCAGCTTGATCAGGCCGACCGCGATGCCCAGACCGGCCGCGACCCCGAGGGTCGAGCCGAGCACGCCGAGGATCAGCGCCTCGACCAGGACCGAGCGGTTCACCTGCCGGCGGCTGCCGCCGATGGCGCGCAGCAGGCCGATCTCCCGGGTGCGCTGGGCGACCAGCATCGAGAAGGTGTTGATGATCAGGAAGCAGCCGACGAACGCCGAGATGAGCGAGAAGCCGAGCATCGCGTTCTTCATGAAGCCGAGGCCGCTGCCGATGCTCTTGGTGTTCTCGTCCTTCTGCTCGGCCGCGGTCTTGACCTGGTAGCCGGCGCCCAGCTCGGCCAGGGCGTCGGCCTTGAGCCGGTCGTTGCCGCGGCTGCCGTCGCCGAACGCCTCGACCGAGGTGTACGCCTGCTCGCCGAGCAGCACCTGCTGGGCGGTCGGGGTGTCCAGGAAGGCCAGCGCCGCACCGGGGTTGGTGGTGGTGAAGGAGGCGATGCCGGAGATCGTGAACTCGTGCCGGCCGTCGGCGTTGTCGACCCGGAGCTTGGCGCCGAGGCCGAGCCCGGCCTTCTTCGCGGTGTCCGCGTCCAGCACCAACTCGCCCGCGTTCCGCGGGACGTGGCCCTGGGTGAGGCGCACCGCGCTGCGCGGGGTCTCGGTCCAGTTGCCGACCAGGGTCGGCGCACCGGAGGTCGGGCCGACCAGCTTGTTGGTGGCCGGGTCGACCAGGGTCGCGTTCTCGACCATGACCTGGCCGACCGCCGACTTCACCCCCGGCACCGCGGCGAGCTGCTGTGCGGCCGCCACCGGGACGGTCCGCGGCTTGTCTGAGGCCTGCTGGTCGTCGTCCTCGGCCGGCTTGGGCGGCTGGACGGAGACGTCGGAGGCGGTCGCGGCGAACAGCTTGTCGAAGGTGCTGGTCGCGGTGTCGGAGAAGACCAGGGTGCCGGAGACGAACGCGACCGACAGCATCACGGCGATCAGGGAGAGCACCATGCGGCCCTTGTGGGCGAAGAAGCTCCGCAGAGCGGTCTTGAGCAGCATCTGTCCCGTCCCGCCCGCTCAGCTGGTCCGCTTGCCGTCGAAACGGCGCATGCGTTCGAGGACGGAGTCGGCGGTGGGCGCGTGCATCTCGTCGACGATCAAGCCGTCGGCGAGGAAGAGCACGCGGTCCGCGTAGCCCGCGGCGACCGGGTCGTGGGTCACCATCACGATGGTCTGGCCCAGTTCGTCGACCGAGCGGCGCAGGAAGGTGAGCACCTCGGCGCCGGCCCGGGAGTCCAGGTTGCCGGTGGGCTCGTCGCCGAAGATGATCTCGGGCCGGGCGGCCAGCGCCCGGGCCACCGCGACGCGCTGCTGCTGACCGCCGGAGAGCTGCGCCGGGCGGTGCTTGAGCCGGCCGGCCAGGCCGACGGTCTCCACCACCTGGTCCAGCCAGGCCTGGTCCGGCCGGCGGCCGGCGATGTCCATCGGCAGCGTGATGTTCTCCAGCGCGGACAGCGTCGGGAGCAGGTTGAACGCCTGGAAGATGAAGCCGATCTTGTCCCGGCGCAGCCTGGTCAGCTGCTTGTCCTTGAGGCCGGTGATCTCGGTGTCGCCGATCCAGATCCGCCCGGCGCTGACCGTGTCCAGGCCGGCCAGGCAGTGCATCAGGGTCGACTTCCCGGAGCCCGACGGGCCCATGATCGCGGTGAAGCGGCCGCGCTGGATGTCGACGTCCACCGCGTCGAGCGCGGTGACCCTGGTCTCGCCCGCGCCGTACGCCTTGCTGACCTGGCGGGCCGCGGCGGCGACGGCGGGCGCGCCGTCGGGAAGCTGGGGGTCGTACACGGCTGTGGCTGCCGTCGTCACTGGAGTCTCCTAAGAAGTGGGCCCGACCGTCGACCCCGGCCGGCCCCTCCGTGCGCGGGCATGCCGCAGGACGCGGGCATGGCGCAGGAAGGGTCGTCGACCGGGAGTTGACCCCACCCACCGGGCCCGGCGGGCGCCGGCTCCCGGGAGAACCTCGCCCCTCGTCGGCACGAGCGGGGACGTCCACAACGTTATGAGCAACGGCGGGCACGCTCGTCATCCGCCGGAATGAAGCCGCCCAACCAAGGATCTACGGGGCGCGGCACCCCTCCCCCTAGGGGGTGCCGCAGCCCGTCTCGGGGACGCCCCGTACGGGGTCCGGGCCCCGGTTCCTCAGCCGGTCAGCGCCGGTGCGGCCAGCCGCTCCAAGGCCTGCGCGAAACCCTCCACGACCGGGGCCAGCAGGGTGTCGGTCTCGCGCTCGACCAGGGTCGTCCCGTCCTCCCTGGTGGTGATGTGGCGGTCGAGCACGAACCAGCCCTGGGTGATGTGGCCGGCGCCCATCGAGCTGAGCACCGGGCGCAGCGCGTAGTCCACCGCCAGCACGTGCGCGGGCGAGCCGCCGGTGGCCAGCGGCAGGACGGCCTTGCCGGCCAGCGCGTACTGCGGGAGCACGTCCAGCAGGGCCTTCAACAGGCCCGAGTAGGCGGCCTTGTAGACGGGGGTGCCGATCACGACGCCGTCCGCCCGGGCGAACAGCTCGGTCACGGCGACGATCTCCGGGTGGTCGAAGTCGCCCGACAGCAGCGCGTGCGCGGGCAGGCTGCGCGCCTCGAACGGGACGACGTGGTGGCCGCGGGCCTCCAGCCCGGCGTCGACGTGGCGCAGCAGGCGGGTGGTGCGGGAGGTCGCGGACGGGGAGCCGGAAACGGACAGGACGGTGGCCATGGGGTTCACCTTTGGCTGGAGGCGGGGGCGGCGCGACGCGGCGCAGGAGGACCGCTGCGGGTCGGAGCCCGGGAAGGTGTTTCGACGTGCTCGACGTGCTCGACGCGTTCGAGATGAGGTGCTCGGCGCGGGTGGGGTGACGCCGAGGTGGTCCGGTGGGCGCGCTTCAGCCGCGACAGAGCGAACAGGCCACACCACGCCGCAGGTCGACGTGCCGCCGACGCGTGAGTGCCCAACGCTGATCCATACCCGAAATGCAAACACGCTGCGTTCGAACCGGTCAAGAATCGTTTCGCCAGTTGAACGGCGGGTGACGTGACGCGTGGTGACCGGGCTCACGTCGACCCGGCGCCCGCGCCGCCCCGTCCCGTCCCGTCCCGCCCCACCGTCGTACGGCCGCGCGGAAGTTGCGGCGGAACGATCCGACCCGTGCATCAAAACTGCTACAAGCGACCTGGTGAGTACCCCGGGGGGAGTCAGCACGAGCGGGGTCGGGCATCCTCGACGACATGAACACGTGGCAGGAGGGCCGCCCGGGAGACGGCGGGAACCCATACCGAGACGGGAACCCGTATGGGGGCGGCGGCAACGGCGGCGCGTACGGGCGCGGCGGGGGCGGCGGGGCGGCCGAGCCGCCGCTGCCGTCGTCGATGAACCCGCGCGGGCCGGGTGCGCCCGCGCCACGACAGCCGGAGCCGTCGCGGCTCGGCGGCGTCCCGCCGCAGGGTCCGGGCGGGCAGCCCGGCGGCCGCCCCGGGGGGCCTGGTGGGCCTGGGGGCCCCGGTGGTCCTGGTGGTCCTAACGGTCCCGGGGGTCCCGGACGGCCGGGTGGGCCCGGGGGCCCGGGCGGCGCCCAGCCGGGCGGTATACAGACCAAGCGGTGGCCGCGGCGCCGGATCGTCAAGTGGTCGGTCTTCGGCCTCCTGATCGCCGTCATGGTCACCGCCGTCTCGACCTGGTTCTGGGCCGACTCCAAGCTCAACCACGAGAACGTGCTCGCCGACTACCCCGGCCGCCCGCCGGCCGGCAAGGGCACCAACTGGCTGATCGTCGGCTCCGACAGCCGCCAGGGCCTCACCGACTCGGAACAGGACGACCTGCACACCGGTCACGACACCGAGGGCAAGCGCAGCGACTCGATGATGGTCCTGCACGTCGGGGACAACGGGAACACCCTGATGAGCATCCCGCGCGACTCCTGGGTGCCGATCCCCGAGTACAAGAGCAGCAGCGGCAAGACCCTCAAGGGCACCACCTCGAAGATCAACTCGGCCTTCGGCAACGGCGGCGGCCGCCTCCTCGTCCAGACCGTCGAGCTGAACACCGGCATCCGCATCGACCACTACGCCGAGATCGGCTTCGCCGGCTTCGTCGGCATCGTCGACTCCATCGGCGGCGTCGAGATGCACATCGACCAGGACCTCAAGGACAAGGACTCCGGCCTCGACCTCAAGGCCGGCGACCAGACCCTCAACGGCAAGCAGGCCCTCGCCTTCGTCCGCCAGCGCCACCAGATGGCCGACCAGGACCTCGGCCGGATGCGCAACCAGCAGAAGTTCCTCGGCGCCCTCGCCCACCAGGCCGCCTCCCCCGGCACCGTGCTGAACCCGTTCACCTTCTACCCGCTGGTCGACTCCGCCCTCGGCACCCTCATCGTCGACGACGACGCCGGCCTCACCGACCTCGGCTCGCTCTTCCTCGCCATGAAGGACGTCAACGGCGGCGGCGGCAAGACCCTGACCGTACCGATCGGCAACCCGGACTACCGGACCAAGACCGGGGAGTCGGCGGTGCTGTGGGACGCCGCCAAGTCCAAGCAGGTCTTCGACGCCTTCAAGAACGACACCGCGGTACCGGACATCAAGTAACCCCTTGTGACGTGAAGTAGCCGCGCCGCCACAATGGGTGGATGTCACTCGTCACCGCGCTCGTCTACCGCCGCCGCCACCGCCTCCTGGGCCGCCTGGTCCAGGAGGCGCTCGCGCTCTACGGCATGGAGGTGCCCGCCGCCTGCGAGATCGGGCCCGGGCTCGTCGTGTTCCACCGCGGCTTCGGCACGGTGCTCCACCCGTACACCACCCTCGGCGCCGGCGTGACGCTCTACAACGGGGTCACCATCGGCCGGGCCGACCCGTGGGTGCCGCAGGAACGGAGCGCCATGCGGCGGGTGGTGGTCCAGGACGGCGCGGTGCTGTGCGCGGGCGCCAAAGTGGTGTGCAAGGAGGGCGTGCTCACCGTCGGCGCCGGCACCGTCATCGGCGCCAACGCCGTGCTCACCCGCTCCACCGGGCCCGGCGAGATCTGGGCCGGCGCCCCCGCCCGCAAGGTCGGCCTGCGGGACGGGGCCCGGACGGCGGCCTGACCAGCCGACGGGAGCAGGCCCGTACCGCAGTCGCCTAGCCCGCCTGCGGGAGCAGGCCGGTGCCGCACTCGGGGAAGCGGACCAGCCACTCCCCCTCGCCGCCGGCAGCCTCGGTGGCGCCCGCGTAGCCGTAGTGGATCAGCCGCCCCTCGCCGCCCGCCAGCCAGCGGGCGCCGGTCAGGTGCACGGTCAGGGCCGCCGGGCGGTGCGGATCGGGCCGCTCCAGCACCAGTTCGTGCTCGGCCTCGCCCGGCCGGAAGGCCACCGCGGTCTCCGTGGTCGGCCGGCGCGGGCTGCCGCCCTCCCGGTACGTCCAGTACGCGGCCACCGTCACCGTGAGCGCGCCGTCCACCCCGCCGGTGCCCGGCCGCACGTACTCCTCGTCCGGCACCCAGCGCGAGTGGTGGCGGATCTCCTCCGGCCCCCAGCGCTCGTCCCAGCGCACCCAGTAGCCCGCCACCCGCTTGACCGTCATGACCTCGCAGGCGACCCGCACCGCGATCCGCGCCGGATTGACCGGCTCGCACGAGGCGAGCGAGACCACCGTCACCTGCTCGTACGTCACCGCGCCGTCGTCGGCGTCCTGTTCCATCGGTGAACCACCTTGCCGGAGTGTCGAGTTCGCCGCGGCTCCGACCGCGCACGGAGAGCCTAGAGCGACCGCGCCGGCGCACGCAGTGATTGCCCGGTTCCGGCCCGCCCGCCCACCCACCCGGCTACCCTGCCCCCGCACTCCGCCAGGCGGCCGAGGCCGAAGTGGCCCAGTCGGGCGACCAGCGCCTCGGGGCCGGTGAACCGCCGCTCGGTGCGGGCGCCGTCCGGCGCCTCGGCAGACCTAGCCGCAATGCCACTGACTTAACAGCGATCACGAGCCGCTGACCTGTGGCGATGCCTCGGTCGGAGGGGCGCGGAGGACCGCAAAGTCAGTGGCATTGGACCTAGCCGAGGTAGGGAATCGCCCTGTTCGCCAGGAAGTGCTGAAGCCGGAGGCGCTGAGTGTGGTGCATCGGCAGCCCTTCGATGTCGCCCGGCGCCACGAACCGGACGTCCGTGGACTCATCCGAGATCCGCAGTTCCCCGCCCGTGATGCGCGCGGTGAAGCAGACGTTGAACTGCTGCCGGACTTCGCCGTCCGAGTAGGCGATCACGTGCCGGGGGTCGGTGTACGTGCCAACCAGCCCAGTGATCTCGACGTCAAAGCCGGTCTCCTCGCGGACCTCCCGAACGGCCGTGCCCGGGAGCGACTCACCAAGGTCCATCGTTCCACCCGGCAACGCGTACAGCCCGTTGTCGGTGCGTCGTTGGAGGAGGATGCGCCCTTCGTCGTCCGTCACCACGGCGGACGCTGCCACTACCAGCCGACTCGGTTTGGGCGCGTCGGGATCGTCGTAGAACTCGGTCCGTGCCACGTGATCAGCTCTCCTCAACCGGTCGGGCGGTGCTCCACACTGCGTCGAAGCTCGCAGCATAGGTGTCGAACAGCGTCCCCAACCCGGTCCGGCGCAGGTGCCACACCGGGGCTCCGAAGGCATTGACTCCCCACACATGCGCGTTCACCAGCACCTGGTCGTCCGCCCGGTAGAGGCTGTTGTACAGCGTGGTTCCGTGGGTGCGGATCTCGATCCCCGGCGTGCCGAGCAGCGGGCGGTAGTGCAGGAGGGCAAGCCGACATCGGGACTCGATACCGTGACCGAACTTCTCCTCCTCTCCGCGCCGACTGACGTTCCCGCTGTCGGCGTCGCCGAGTGCGATCCGAACCGCGCAACCATCGGCAGCGCGTTCCCGAAGCAGATCGTTCAGCCGGGGGTACGCCTCGTGGAGGAAGACAGCAGCGTAGACAAGCACGTCAATGCGTTCGGCGGCCTGCCCGAGCAGGCTCACGAAGACGGATACCGGCAGGTCGGCGCGCTGTTCGTAGAGCGCCACCAGTTCAGGGCTCATCGCCCTTGCGGCACGTGGCTGCCGCAGACTCGGCCACAGTGCGAACATGTCTTCCCCCAGCGCTTCGGCCGCCAGACGGGCCGTCGCCAACCTGGGCGTCCGGTTCTGATTGGCCCATCGCTCAACCGACTTGATGTCCACGCCGACCTTGCCCGCCAGAGCGGCGCACGTCCAACCAGCCGACGTCACAACGGCTTTCAGCCTCTCGTTCGGCATCTCGCCTGCCTCCCCGCAAAGCCGGACTCCTACAGGGACGTTGTACCGCCGGGTGTTGGAGGTCGGCACCGGAACCGGGTGGAATGCAGCGCTCCTGTCTCACCGGCTCGGTTCGGACAACGTCGTCACGGTGGAGGTGGACAAGACCAGCGCCGGCGACGCGCAGTGTCGTCTCTCGCGAGCCGAGTACTACCCGACGTCCGCGCACGGCCGGTTCGTCGGGTCGTCCGCCTTCATGCGGCTGCGTCGGCAGCGCGCCTCCCGGCCGAACAGCCTGGAGTACCTGTCCGGGCCATGGCCGGCGGACGGGACCGAGTCGACTACAGGTGTCTCCCCGGACGACGTTGGCAGTTGGCTGGCCATGTTCGCCGTTGGGGTGCAGGTGCCCGGGGTGTTCCCGCTGGTTGAGCGGTACGCCGATGGCACGTACACGTTGTGGCTGCACGACACGGCCATCACGTCGTGGGCCACCGTCGACTGGGAGCCTGGCCGGCACGACTACGAGGTGGTGCAGTCGGGCCCCCGGAGCCTCTGGGACGAGGTGGAGGCAGCCTGGCACTGGTGGTGCCGCCACGATCGACCCGGCTTCGACCGCTTCGGCCTCACCGTCACACCCGGTAGTCACACTGTGTGGCTCGACAGCCCAGAGAATCCGATACCGCTCCGAGGCTGACCGCCGTCCCGCCCGCCTCAAGCCCGGAACCGTACCGAAAACTGCCACCGCCCCGGGGTGGGAAGTCGACTGATCAGACTTCCGCGGCCGGGGCGGTGTGCGGTTTCGAACTGGTGAACCGGTGACTACTCGACGATGCCGGACTTGGCGATGGTGACCTTCGCCGAGGTGCGGCCGCTCTGCGAGCCGAGCTTCTCGACCGCCGTCACGACGTCCATGCCCTCGACGACCTCGCCGAAGACGACGTGCTTGCCGTCCAGCCAGTCGGTGACGATGGTGGTGATGAAGAACTGCGAGCCGTTGGTGTTGCGGCCGGCGTTGGCCATCGACAGCAGGCCCGGGCGGGTGTGCTTGGCCTGGAAGTTCTCGTCGGCGAACTTCTCGCCGTAGATGCTCTTGCCGCCGGTGCCGTTGTGGTTGGTGAAGTCACCGCCCTGCAGCATGAACTGCGGGATGACGCGGTGGAAGCCGGAGCCCTCGTAGCCGAAGCCGTTCTGGCCGGTCGCGAGCTCGCGGAAGTTGCGGGCGGTCTTGGGGACGACGTCGTCGTACAGCTTGAAGACGATGCGGCCCGACGGAACGCCGTCGATCTCGATGTCGAAGAAAACGTTGGAAGCCATGCAGGGATCATGGCACGACCCGTCGGCCGACGCGCGTCACCCCCGGCACGGCGCCAGGTGGCGGTCCCGTGTTATCCGGCCGGTGCGAGGGCCGTGGAAGCTAACATCGGCGTCAGGTTCAAGCGGTCACGGCGACGGGGTGGGCGGCATGCGGATCGGTGAACTGGCCCGGCGGACGGGCGTGAGCGAGCGCTCGCTGCGCTACTACGAGCAGCAGGGCCTGCTGGCCGCCCGGCGGACCGACGGCGGGCACCGGGAGTACCCGGAGCCGGCGGTGGACCGGGTCGTGCTGATCCAGGAACTGTTCGCGGCCGGGCTGCACAGCCGCACGATCTACAAGATCCTCCCCTGTATGCGCGACTCCGACGGCGGCCCGAACGAGGTCGCCACCCCGCTGCTGGTCGAGGAGCTGGCCTCCGAACGGGACCGGATCGACCGGATGGTCACCGACCTGCTCCGCTCCCGCGAGGTGCTGGACGAGGTGATCGCGACCGCCTCCGGCCGGCCGCGGGCCGGGGCGGCGGAGGCCGACCCGGTGTAGCCGACGCGGTGTAGCCCCGGGCCCGGGGCTCAGGCCTTCAGCTTGCGCCAGACCGCCTCCAGGGCCGCGATGTCGCCCTCGTCGAGCCGGTCGGTGAAGACCGGCGCGAGGACGGCCCGCCGGGTGGCGTCGGCCTCGGCGAAGGCGGCGCGGCCCTGCCCGGTCAGTTCGATCCGCACCGACCGGGCGTCGGAGGCGGAGGGCGTGCGGGCCACCAGGCCGCGTGCGGCCAGGGCGTCGACCACCCGGGAGACCTGGCTGCGGCTGAGCATCGTCTTCGCGCCCAGGTCGGAGGCGGCGACCGGCTCCTGCTGCCCGTTGAGCCAGAGCATCACCTCGAACCAGGACAGCGACAGCCCGTGCACCCGGGTGAGCTCGCGGTCCACCTGGGCGGCGAGGGTGGTGCCGGCCCAGACTAGGCCGTAGAAGGCGTGGTCCCGCTCGGACAGCGGGCCCAGGGAGAGGTCGGCACGGTTCATGACGTTCATCGTACCGAGGTGCGTGCGCGTGCACGGATTCCGCGCACGCGCACGACCAGGACCGCCGGGCAGGGCTAGAACGCCTGGTGGTCCGGCTCGCAGACCGTGCCGGGCGGCGGGAGCTCACCGCTGACCAGGTACCGCTGCTCGCGGTCCCAGGCGCAGGCGCTCGGGTTGCCCAGCGCCGTGTGGCCGTAGCCGTGGACGGTCAGCAGGCGGCCGCGGGCGAGGGTGTCGGCCAGCGCGCGGGAGCCTTCGTAGGGCCAGGCCGGGTCGCCGGCGAGGGCCACGACCAGGATCGGCGCGGAGGTCGGCCGGTTCCACGGGCCGGTGTAGCGGTCCCGGGCGGCCTCGGCCGGCCAGGCGGCGCAGCGCTGGTTCTGCCAGACCAGGTACGGGCCGGTGGCGCCCGCACGGGCCCGGGCGAGGGCGGACAGCGCCGGGTAGGTGGTGTCGGCGGCCGGGTCGGCACCGGAGGCGGGCGGGTTGACGGTGTCGGCGCAGAGCGCCCCGAGGGTCTGCGCCTGCTTGGGCTGGCCGCCGGTCGGCAGCGGCGCCGAGGCGTCGGGGGCGGCGGTCCACAGCTGCTGGAGCAGTCCGCCCAGCGCCGGCCAGCCGGTGCCGGGGGCGTTCGGCACCGGGGTGGCGGCGTAGAGCATCGGCAGGACGGTGGAGGCGGTGGAGGCCTGGTCGAAGGTGACCGCCGCCGACGGGGTGCCGAGCGTCACCGGCGTCCGGCCGAGCCGGTCGAGCAGTTCGGTGAACTTGGCGCGGGTGACGTCCCGGTCCGCCGCCGCGAAGGCGCAGGCGGTGGGGCCGGCGTCGGCGCACTGGTCGAGGAAGGCGTCGAGGGTGCGGGCGCCGGCGAGGTCGCTGCCGGTGCGCAGGAACGGCGGCAGGGCGCGCTGCTGCGGCGAGCGCCCGGTGGACCAGGCGACCGGGTCGGGGGCGCTGTCCAGCACCATCGCGCGCACCCGGGTCGGGAAGAGGTTGGCGTAGGTGGCACCCAGGTAGCTGCCGTACGAGGTGCCGAGGTAGCTCAGCCGGCGGTCGCCGACGGCGGCGCGCAGCAGGTCCAGGTCACGGGCCGTGTCGGCGGTGGACAGGTGGGCGAGCAGGCCGGTCCGCTCGTTGTCGGCGCACTGGCGGCCGAAGCGCGCGTACGTCGTCGCCCAGGCCGACTCCTGGGCGGCGCCGACCGGGTAGCCGGCCGGCAGCCCGGCGAGCAGGCCCTGCTCGGCCGCCGCGTCCGGGAAGCACTGCGGCAGGGTGGAGTCGCCGACGCCGCGCGGGTCGAAGCCGACCAGGTCGAACCGCTCCCGCACCTGCGCCGGGAGCATCCCGTACACGGCGGGCAGCGCCTGGGTGCCGGGCACGCCCGGGCCGCCGGGGTTGAAGAACAGCGAGCCGATCCGGTGCGCCGGGTCGGTCGCGGGGTGCCGGATGACGGCCAGCTCGACGGTGCGCCCGGCCGGGTCGCGGTAGTCCATCGGCACCGTGGCGCGGGCGCAGTCGAAGTCCGGCACGCAGGAACGCCAGTCCAGCCGGGGCACCGGCGCCGCCGGGGCCGCCGCCGAGGCGGCCGGGGCGAGACCGGCCAGCAGCAGCCCGGCGGCCGCGGCGGCACCGGTTCTGAGCGCGGAGGTGAGGCGGGGTCGGGGCATGGGCAGGGCCTCCCGTTTCGGTGGACTGACGTGCAGTCACCAAGGTTCGGGGCACCCGCTGTCAGGCCTCTCACACCCCACCGGAACCACTGTCATGCCGCTGTCACCACCGCCCCACGCGGCTCAGACGACTCAGGCGGGCTTGCGGGCCAGCAGGTAGGCCTGCGGGGTCGGCTGCACGCCCTCCTCCGGCTCGCGGAGCGTGCGGGAGGTGAGCCGCAGGCCGGCCGCACGGATCAACTCCGCGATCCGGTCCGGCTGCTGGCGACGGAAGTCCAGCGCCACCGGGTGGCCGAAGGGCTGGTCGATCCGCAGCGGCTCGTCGCCGACCTGGAAGGCGAGCAGCAGGTGGCCGCCCGGGGCGAGCACCCGCGCGAACTCGGCGAACACCTCCGGCAGGCGCTCCGCCGGGGTGTGGATGATCGAGTACCAGGCGACCGCGCCGGTCAACTCGCCGTCGCGCAGCGGGAGGTCGAGCAGCGAACCCTCGGCGAAGTCCAGCCCGGGGTACGTCGCGCGGGCCAGCTCGACCATCCGCGGCGACAGGTCGATGCCGCGGACGTCGAGGCCGAGGCCGTGCAGGTGGTGCGTCACCCGGCCGGGGCCGCAGCCAAGTTCGGCCACCGGGCAGTCCGCACGCCCGGTACGGACCGACTCGGCGCGGACCAGCTCGGCGAAGGCCGCGAGCACCGCCCGGGACAGCGGTTCGCCGGCCAGTTCGTCGCGGAAGCGGTCGGCGTAGTCGACGGCGATGGCGTCGTAGAACGACCTGGTCGTGGTGAGGAAGTCCGGCTCGGTCATGGTCCGGCACCCTACTCGTCACCGCCGACTCTAGGACGTGGCCGGCTCCAACTCCCGCTCCGCCACCGCCTGGTCGCCGCTCGTCTCGCCGGTCGGGCGGAAGCCCAGGCCGGTGTAGAAGGCGGCGGGGCCCTCCGGGCCGGGGACGTACGTGACGGTGGCGCGGGTGCCGCCCCGGCGGCGGATCTCGGCGCAGACCTGCTCGACGGCGAAGCGGCCGTAGCCGCCGCGCTGCTGCTCGGCGTCGACGAGCAGGCGCCAGAGGCCGGAGCGGGGGCGGTCGTCCGGCTGCTCGGGGTTGAACCTGATGTCGAAGAACGCCATCACGAAGCCGACCGGCCGTTCCCCGTCCATGATCAGCCGGGGCCAGGCGGTGTCCCCGTGGGCGTACGCCTCGGCCAGCGACGTCGCCACCGGCGCGACCAGGGCCTCCTGGTCGGGGCGCACCTTCAGGGCGAGGGCGGCGTCGATGGTGTCGGGGGTGATCCGGGCCAGGCTCAGTGCGGAGGACATGGCGGGCAGCCTACGAAGCGGGGCCGCCCGCCGTCGCCCGCTTTTCGAGGCCGAAGCGCGGTCGAGGCCGAGGCGCCGTCCGGCTACGGCAGGTTGCGGGCCATGACGATGCGCTGGACCTGGTTGGTCCCCTCGTAGATCTGGGTGATCTTCGCGTCCCGCATCATCCGCTCCACCGGGTAGTCCCGCGTATACCCGTACCCGCCCAGCAACTGCACCGCATCCGTCGTGATCTCCATCGCCGCATCCGACGCGTAGCACTTCGCCGCCGCCCCGAAGAACGTCAGATCCCCGTCCCCACGCTGCGACTTCGCCGCCGCCGCATACGTCAACTGCCGCGCCGCCTCCAGCTTCATCGCCATGTCCGCCAGCATGAACTGCACACCCTGGAACTCCGCGATCGCCTTCCCGAACTGCCGCCGCTCCTTCACATACCCCTTCGCATAGTCCAACGCCCCCTGCGCGATCCCCACCGCCTGCGCCGCGATCGTCACCCGCGTGTGGTCCAACGTCCGCATCGCCGTCGCGAAACCCGTCCCCTCCGCACCGATCATCCGATCCGCAGGAATCCGCACATTGTCGAAGTACACCTCACGCGTCGGCGAACCCTTGATCCCCAACTTCCTCTCCGGCGCACCGAACGACACCCCCTCGTCGCCCTTCTCCACCACGAACGCCGAGATCCCCTTCGACCGCAGCTCCGGATCCGTCACCGCCATCACCGTGTAGAACTCCGAGACACCCGCGTTCGTGATCCAGCGCTTCACCCCGTTCAGCACCCAGAAGTCCCCGTCCCGCACCGCCCGGGTCCGCATCCCCGCTGCGTCCGAACCCGCCTCCGGCTCCGACAGGCAGTACGAGAACATCCCCTCACCCCGCGCCAGCGCCCCCAGGTACTTCGCCTTCAACTCCGGCGAACCCGACAACTGCACCGGCAACGACCCCAGCTTGTTCACCGCCGGAATCAACGAGGACGACGCACACACCCGCGCCACCTCCTCGATCACGATCACCGTCGCCAGCGCATCCGCCCCCGCACCACCGAACTCCTCCGGCACGTGCACCGCATGCAGATCACTGCCCCGCAACGCGTCCAACGCCTCCTGCGGGAACCGCCCCAGCTCATCCACCTCAGCCGCGAACGGAGCGATCTTCGCCTCGGCCAGCGAACGCACCGCCTCACGGAGCATCTCGTGCTCCTCGGAGATACGGAAGAGATCGAAGTCAGCCGCCCCTGCGCTGCCCGCCATGATGCCCGCCTCGTCCAGTGATCGAAGTCGATCCGGTGTTAACTACCGTTCAGTAGAGATCCTAGGGCTCCGACCTGCGGCTGCCTAGCGTCCCCGGCGTACGGGCGATCGAGGCCGGATCCGTCGGGGCGGATAGCATCAGAGGCACCCGTACAGGTCGAGTCCGCACAAAGGGGAACCCGTGACCCTCCGCATCTCCGTGATCGGCACCGGCTACCTCGGTGCCACGCACGCGGCCGCGATGGCCGAGTTCGGCTTCGAGGTGCTGGGCCTGGACATCGACCCCGACAAGATCGCCACGCTGACCGCCGGCCGCGTCCCGATGTACGAGCCGGGGCTGTCCGAGCTACTGCTCAAGCACGTCGCCGGGCACGAGGGTTCGACCGGCCGGCTGCGCTTCACCAGCTCCGTCCAGGAGGCCGCGGAGTTCGGCGACGTGCACTTCGTCTGCGTCAACACCCCGCAGCGCAAGGGCGAGTTCGCCGCCGACATGTCGTACGTCGACGCCGCGATCGACGGCCTCGCCCCGTACCTGACCCGCCCGGTTCTGGTGGTCGGCAAGTCCACCGTGCCGGTCGGCTCGGCGAGCCGGCTCGCCGAGCGGCTGGCCGCGCTGGCACCCGTCGGCGCGGGCGCCGAACTCGCTTGGAACCCGGAGTTCCTGCGCGAGGGCTTCGCCGTCCAGGACACCCTGCGCCCGGACCGGATCGTCGTCGGCGCCCACAGCGAGCGTGCCGAGCGGCTGCTGCGCGAGGTGTACGCCGAGCCGATCGCGGCCGGGGTGCCGTTCCTGGTCACCGACTACGCGACCGCCGAGCTGGTGAAGGCCGCCGCCAACTCCTTCCTGGCCACCAAGATCTCCTTCATCAACGCGATGGCCGAGGTCTGCGAGGCGGCCGGCGCCGACGTCACGCTGCTCTCCACCGCGCTCGGGCACGACGAGCGGATCGGCCGCAAGTTCCTCAACTCCGGTCTGGGCTTCGGCGGCGGCTGCCTGCCCAAGGACATCCGGGCGTTCATGGCCCGGGCCGGCGAACTCGGCGCCGACCAGGCGCTGACCTTCCTGCGCGAGGTCGACTCGATCAACATGCGCCGCCGCTCCCGGATGGTGGAGCTGGCCCGCGAGCAGTGCGGCGGCGGCTTCCTGGGCCGCCGGGTGGCCGTCCTCGGCGCCGCGTTCAAGCCCAACTCGGACGACATCCGGGACTCCCCCGCGCTCAACGTCGCCGCCCAGATCCAGCTCCAGGGCGCCCAGGTCACCGTCTACGACCCGAAGGCCGTCGACAACGCCCGCAAGATGTTCCCCTCGCTCGCCTACGCCGACTCGGCCATGGAGGCCGCCGAGGGCGCCCACGTCGTCCTGCACCTCACCGAGTGGGCCGAGTTCCGCGAGCTGGACCCGGCCGTCCTCGGTGCCGTGGTCGCCGAACGCCGCCTCCTCGACGGCCGCAACGTCCTGGACGCCGACGCCTGGCGCGCCGCCGGCTGGACCTACCGCGCGCTCGGCCGCCCCAGCTGACACCTGCGGGAATCCGGCGCCCGTGGTCGTCGTTGGCACCGGCATGACGAGCTACGGCGACGACGCGACGGTTCGCGAGATCCTCACCGGCACCGGCGACACCTGGGCCGTGGTGGGCCTGTCCGGCAACACCGCCCGGGCCGCGTACGGGGTGGCCGGGGTGCTCCAGCGGTACGGCAAGCGGGTCGTGCCGGTGCACCCGAAGGCCGAGACGGTCCTCGGCGAGCCCGGCTACGCCTCGCTCGCCGAGATCCCGTTCCCGGTCGACGTGGTGGACGTGTTCGTGAACAGCACGCTGGCCGGGGAGGTGGCCGACCAGGCGGTGGCGGCCGGGGCGAAGGCCGTCTGGTTCCAGCTGGGTGTGGTCGACGAGGCCGCGTACGCGCGGACCAGGACGGCCGGGCTCGCCATGGTGATGGACAGGTGCCCGGCCATCGAGATCCCGCGGCTGGGCTGACCTCAGCCCTTCGCGCCGTCCGATCTCAGCCCTTCACGCCGTCCAGCTGCGCGATGGTGGCGATGGACGGGCGGCGGCCGGCCCGCAGCCCGGCGGCGACGGACTCGGCGTCGCGCAGGACGCGGACGGCGTTGTGCCAGGTGAGCTTGGCGAGGTCGGCCTCGGACCAGTTCCGGCGCAGGAGTTCGGCGATCAGGTTGGGGTAGCCGGCCACCGAGCCCAGGCCGTCGGGCAGGAAGGCGGTGCCGTCGAAGTCGCCGCCGATGCCGATGTGGTCGATGCCGGCGACCTCGCGCAGGTGGTCGAGGTGGTCGGCGACGGTGGCCGGGGTGGCGATCGGGCGCGGGTTGGCGGCCTCGAAGGCGCGCTGGCGCTCCATCGCGGGCGGGGTGGTGTCGAGCGGGTGGAAGCCGTGGGCGCGCATGTTCTCGTCGGCGGCGAGGGTCCACTCGATGGCGGCGGGCAGGATGAACTTGGGCACGAAGGTGGCCATCGCCACGCCGCCGTTGGCGGGCAGCTGGGCGAGCACGTCGTCCGGGATGTTGCGCGGGTGGTCGCAGACGGCGCGGGCGGAGGAGTGCGAGAAGACGACCGGGGCCTCGGTGACCCGCAGGGCGTCGCGCATGGTGTCGGCGGAGACGTGCGAGAGGTCGACGAGCATGCCGAGCCGGTTCATCTCCCGGACGACCTCCTCGCCGAAGCGGGTCAGCCCGCCGGCCGCCGGCTTGTCGGTGGCGGAGTCGGCCCACGGCACGTTGTCGTTGTGGGTGAGCGTCAGGTAGCGCACGCCGAGCTCGTGGAGAGCGCGCAGGGTGGCGAGCGAGCAGTCGATGGAGTGGCCGCCCTCGGCGCCCATCAGGGAGGCGATCCGGCCTTCGGCGCGGGCGGCTTCCATGTCGTCGGCGGTGCGGGCGAGCCGGAGCCGGTCGGGGTAGCGCTCGACCAGGGCGTGGACGAAGTCGATCTGCTCCAGGGTGGCGCTCACCGCGTGGTCGCCGGCCAGCCGGGTCGGCACGTAGACGGACCAGAACTGCGCGCCGACCCCGCCCTCCGCGAGGCGGGCGAGGTCGGTGTGCAGACGGTCGCTCTGGTCGGCGGCCAGGTCGACCGCGCCGAGGTCGTACCCGGCCTGCTCGCGCATCGCCCACGGGAGGTCGTTGTGGCCGTCGACCACGGGGGCGGTGCGCAGCAGGGCCTTGGCGCGGTCCAGCGGGGTGGGGGAGTCCAGCTCGGTAGTCATACCGGCTGTTCTACCCCACCCGCCGCCGGGGTTACTTGCCGAAGCCGAAGGAGGAGGATCCGGCCACCTTGGCGCGGAGCTTCTTGCCCTTCTCGGTGGCCTGGTTGTTCAGCTCGGCCTGGAAGTCGGTCATCCGCTCGGTCAGTTCGGGGTCGAACGCGGCCAGCATCCGCACGGCGAGCAGGCCGGCGTTGCGCGCGCCGGCCACCGAGACGGTCGCGACCGGGACGCCGGCCGGCATCTGGACGATGGACAGCAGGCTGTCCATGCCGTCCAGGTAGCGCAGCGGCACCGGCACGCCGATGACGGGCAGCGGGGTGACGGAGGCGAGCATGCCCGGCAGGTGGGCGGCGCCGCCGGCGCCGGCGATGATCGCCTTGAGGCCGCGCCGGTGGGCGTTCTCGCCGTACGCGACCATCTCGCGGGGCATCCGGTGCGCCGAGACGACGTCGACCTCGTAGGGGATCTCGAACTCGTCGAGGGCCTGGGCGGCGGCCTCCATGACGGGCCAGTCGGAGTCCGAGCCCATGACGATGCCGACGAGCGGGCTCGAAGGGGAGGAGGTCATTCGGTGATCGTTCCTCGCAGGTAGGCGGCCGCGTGGCGGGCGCGCTCGCGGACGTCGTCGAGGTCGTCCCCGAAGACGTTGACGTGGCCGACCTTGCGGCCGGGCTTCACGTCCTTCCCGTACATGTGGATCCGCAGGCCGGGGTCGCGGGCCATGCAGTGCAGGAAGGCGTGGTACATGTCCGGGTAGTCGCCGCCGAGGACGTTGACCATGACGGTCCACTTGGCGCGCGGCCGGGGGTCGCCGAGCGGAAGGTCGAGGACGGCCCGCAGGTGGTTCTCGAACTGCGAGGTGACGGCGCCGTCCTGGGTCCAGTGCCCGGAGTTGTGGGGGCGCATGGCGAGTTCGTTGACGAGGATCCGGCCGTCCCTGGTCTGGAACAGTTCGACGGCGAGGTGGCCGGTGATGCCGAGGTCGCCGGCGATGCGCAGGGCCAGCTGCTGGGCCTCGTCGGAGAGGGCCGGGTCGAGGTCCGGCGCGGGGGCGGTGACCTCGGCGCAGACGCCGTTCTCCTGGACGCTCTCCACCACCGGGTAGGCGACGGCCTGGCCGCTGGGCGAGCGGACGACGTTGGCGGCGAGTTCGCGGACGAAGTCGACCTTCTCCTCGGCGAGCACCTGGACGCCGGCCAGGAACGGCGCCTGCGCGTCCTCCTCGCCGTCGACGACCCAGACGCCCTTGCCGTCGTAGCCGCCGCGGACGGTCTTCAGCACGACCGGGTAGCCGGAGCCCTCGTTCGCGAAGGCGGTGACGTCGGCCGGGTCGGCGACGATCCGGTGGCGGGGGCAGGGCACGCCGATGGAGTCGAGCTTGGCCCGCATGACGCCCTTGTCCTGGGCGTTGACCAGCGCGTCCGGGCCGGGCCGGACGGCGATGCCGTCGGCTTCCAGGGCCCGCAGGTGCTCGGTGGGGACGTGCTCGTGGTCGAAGGTGATCACGTCGCAGCCGGCCGCGAAGCGGCGCAGCGTGTCGAGGTCGCGGTAGTCGCCGAGGACGACGTCGGAGACCACCTGTGCGGCGGAGTCCTGGGGCGTGTCGGCGAGGAGTTTGAACCTGACCCCGAGCGGGATGCCCGCCTGGTGTGCCATGCGGGCCAACTGCCCGCCGCCGATCATGCCCACCACTGGAAAATTCACATTGCCCGGGGAAGTCACCCCGCCAGGATATCCGGGCCGGTCGGGGGCGGTGGAACCGCTGGGGTGGGCTGGGCGTCCCAGTCAACCCGGAGCCCTGGGGGCTGAGCCGTTCGGTGGAAGCGGGTAGCCTGGACGGCTAGGTCCTGGTCTGCGCAGTCCGATCATGTGCGTGCACGCAGGGCTCAAGGGGTGGACGCGTCCACGCGATCCGCTCTTCGACCCGCAGGCACATGGAGGCAGCCCGGTATGGCGACGTCCGCAGCTTCGAGCCCTTCGCTCTCGCAGAAACTGCGGGGGCTGTCAGGCGAAGTGGTGAAGTTCGGCCTGGTCGGCCTGAGCGGCGTGGTGGTCAACTTCGCCGTGTTCTGGGTGTGCCTCAACGGGCTGGGCCTGGCCTCGCTGCGGTCCAACATCGCGGCGACGCTGATCGCCATCGCCACCAACTACCTGGGCTACCGCTACTGGCTGTACCGGGACCGCGACGCCGCCTCGCGCAAGCGGGAGATCACGCTGTTCCTCGTGTACAGCGGCATCGGCATGCTGATCGAGACCGGCGTGCTCGGCTTCTCGGTGTACGTGCTCGGCCTCGACTCGCACTACGAGCAGCTGGGCGCCAAGGTGGCCGGCCTCGCGGTGGCCACCGTGTTCCGCTTCTTCTCGTACCGGACCTGGGTGTTCAAGGCACTGCCCGAGCCGGTCGCGCAGGACGCGAGCGGCACCAGCGGCACCAGCGGCCAGGAGCTGGCCGCCCAGGCCGAGCTGATGCTGGCCGCCGAGCAGATCCGCTACGCCAAGGCCGAATAGCCGGCCGGCCGTCCGCCCTGGACGGCCGTACTCCCGGCCCCGCCCGCCCCGGCTCAGTCCGCGTGGCTGCGGCCGAGGAAGAGCGCGAACACCGCGGGCTTCAGCGAGAGCAGTTCGAGCCGCCCGCCGTCCGCCTCCGCGAGGTCACGGGCGACGGCCAGGCCGATGCCGGTGGAGTTGCGGCCGCTGACGGCGCGTTCGAACACCCGGTTCCCGAGGTCCGGCGGCACGCCGGCGCCCTGGTCCTGCACCTCGACCACCACCGAGGTGCCGGAGGGCCGGACCCGCAGGGTGATCGTCCCGGCGCCGTGCATCAGCGAGTTCTCGATCAGGGTGGCCAGCACCTGGGCGACGGTGCCCGGGGTGCCGACGGCGGTGACCCCGTGCAGGCCCTCCAGGGACAGCACCCGGCCGGTCTCGCGCAGCGACGGGCCCCACTCCTCGACCTGCTGCTTGATCACCTCGTCCAGGTCGAAGGCCACTGCGGTGGGGCTGCGCGGGTCGCGCTGGGTGGTGAGCAGCCGCTGGACGACGTCGGTGAGCCGTTCGACCTGCTGGAGGGCGATGGTCGCCTCCTCCTTGACGGTCTCCGGTTCCTCGGCGAGGGCGGTGATCTCCTCCAGCCGCATGGAGAGCGCGGTGAGCGGGGTGCGCAGCTGGTGCGAGGCGTCGGCGGCGAGCCGGCGTTCGGCGGTGAGCATCCGGGCGATCCGCTCGGCGCTGGTGTCCAGCACCTCGGCGACCCGGTCGAGTTCGGGCACCCCGTAGCGGCGGTCGCGGGGGCGCGGGTCGCCGGAGCCGAGCCGTTCGGCGGTCTCGGCCAGGTCGGTGAGCGGCCGGGCGAGCCGTTTGGCCTGCCAGACGGCGAGCGCCACGGCGGCCTGGACGGCCAGCAGGGCGACCACGCCGAGCAGCAGCAGCATGTTGGCGATCTCGTGGTCGACGTCCGCGCGGGACTGCTCGACGGTGACGACCTCTCCGCTGTTGCCGCGTTCGACGGCCTTCAGCAGGTGGCCGCCGGCCAGGCGTTCGCCGCTGGAGACGACGTCCTGGCCGGGGATCTGCACCTCGACGTAGCTGCCCTCGGTGACCTGGTTGTCGAAGGCCCGGCCGGTGACCGACTCACCCGCGGAGAGCCGGTTCTCGACCAGGGCGAGCACCCGGACGGCGGCCGCGTCCACCCGGTCCTGGGCCGAGTTGACGATGGTGCGCTTCTCGACCAGGGCGAGCGGCACGCAGAACACCACGACCACCACCAGGACGACGCCCAGCAGCGAGTTGATCATCCGGCGTTTCACGCTGCCGCTCCCCGAGGTGCTCCGCTTCGTCGGCCGACTCCCGGCCGCGATCTCCGTACGGGGCTAATTCTTCTCGAACCGGAACCCCACTCCGCGCACGGTGGCGATGTAGCGCGGGTTCGCCGCGTCGTCGCCGAGCTTCTTGCGGAGCCAGGAGATGTGCATGTCCAGGGTCTTGGTGGAGGTCCACCAGGTGGTGTCCCAGACCTGCCGCATGATCTCCTCGCGGGTGACCACCCGGCCGGCGTCCCGGACGAGGACGCGCAGCAGCTCGAACTCCTTGGCGGAGAGGGTGAGCTCCTCCTCGCCGAGCCAGGCGCGGTGGGACTCGATGTCGATCTTCACCCCGTGCGCGCCGGTGGTGAGCTGGTCGACGTTGCCGCGCCGGAGCAGGGCGCGGACGCGGGCGAGCAGTTCGGCCAGGCGGAAGGGCTTGGTCACGTAGTCGTCGGCACCGGCGTCGAGGCCGACCACGGTGTCCACCTCGTCCGCGCGGGCGGTGAGCACCAGGACGGGGCAGCTCTTGCCGTCGGCGCGCAGGCGGCGGCAGACCTCCAGGCCGTCCATCTCGGGCAGGCCGAGGTCGAGGACGACGAGGTCGACCTCCTCGGTCAGGCCCGCGGCCAGTGCGGTCGGACCGTCCTCGCGGACGAGCACCTCATAGCCCTCACGTCGCAGGGCTCGGGCGAGCGGTTCGGAGATCGCCGGATCGTCCTCGGCGAGCAGCACACAGGTCATGTGGTGATGGTAGTCCGCCCGGGTATGGCGGACTGCCTTGTGAGGTAGTTCACAGAGCGTGATCGTTACACAAGGGCTCCTTCAGGCTCAACACGCCGTCGCAGACCGCCCGTTCGGTGAAGAATCCGGCCTTCAATCTTGAAATTGAAGGGAAATTTGCCCGTCTACCATCGATAGATCGGGCAGATCTGTCACGGACTTTGCCATTCCCATACCTGATTCGTGGCTTTTGTCATCCGATAACGCTAAATATCGCCACGTAGAGTGGTTCCGTCCACGTCCGCCGCCACCCCCCTTGGCGGACGCTGTCAGGCAAGGAACCCCTACTCATGGCGTCTACCACCCTGGAAGCCGGCCTCACCCCGGCCTCGCCCAGCGGCAAGACCTTCCTCGGTCACCCCCGAGGGCTCGCCACGCTCTTCCTGAGCGAGATGTGGGAGCGCTTCAGCTACTACGGCATGCGCGCCCTGCTGGTGCTCTACATGACCGCCTCCGTCACGGACGGCGGCCTCGGCATGAAGCTGGCGACCGCCGGCGCCGTGTACAGCGTCTACACGGCCATGGTCTACCTGCTGGCCCTCCCGGGCGGCTGGATCGCCGACCGCTTCCTCGGCGCCCGCAAGACGGTCGCGATCGGCGGCACGATCATCATGGCCGGCCACTTCCTGCTGGCCGTGCCGTTCACCGGCGCGTTCTTCGCCGGTCTGGTCTGCATCGCGGTGGGCTCGGGCCTGCTCAAGGCCAACATCTCCACGATGGTCGGCCACCTCTACGACGGCCCGAACGACCCGCGCCGCGACGGCGGCTTCACGATCTTCTACATGGGCGTCAACCTCGGGGCCTTCTTCGCCCCGCTGGTGGTCGGCACCGTCGGCCAGAAGGTCGACTGGCACCTGGGCTTCGCCCTGGCCGGCATCGGCATGGCGCTCGGCCTGGTCCAGTTCCTGCTGGGCACCCGCCACCTGAGCCCCACCAGCGACATCGTGACCTCGCCGATCGGCGCGGACGAGAAGCGCAAGATCTTCCGCAAGGCCGGCATCTGGCTGGCCGCGGCGGTCGTCTTCTACGGCATCGTCGTCTCCACCGGCCACTTCACCATCGACTGGGCGGTCTGGCCGCTGTCCATCGCCGGCCTGGCGATCCCGGTCTTCGTGTTCGCCAAGGTGAAGCGCGACAAGGACCTCAGCGCGGACGAGCAGTCCAAGATGAGCGGCTACATCTGGTTCTTCGTCGCCGCCGCCGTGTTCTGGATGATCTACGACCAGTCCGGCTCGACGCTGAACGTCTTCGCCAAGGAGCACACCGCCTCCACGCTGTTCGGGATCAACTTCCCGTCCAGCTGGTTCCAGTCGCTCAACCCGCTGTACATCATGGCGCTGGCCCCGGTCTTCGCCTGGCTCTGGGTCTCCCTGGCCCGCCGGTCGAAGAACCCCAGCACCACCATGAAGTTCGCCTTCGGTCTGCTGATGATCGGCGCCTCCTTCCTGGTCATGATGGCGGCGATGGGCGCCGCCTCCGGCGACGCCAAGGTCACCCCGCTGTGGCTGGCCATGGTCTACCTGGTCCAGACCGTCGGCGAGCTCACCCTCTCCCCCGTCGGCCTGTCCGTCACCACCAAGCTGGCCCCCACCAAGTACGCCAGCCAGATGGTCGGCGTCTGGTTCCTCGCCGTCACCGCCGGCGACTGCGTGGCCGCCATCTTCCAGCTGGTGCTGGGCGACAAGGTGGTCGGCAGCACCTGGTACTTCGCGGTCCAGGGCGCCATGGCGATCGTCGCCGGCATCGCGCTGGCGACGTACCGCAAGCGGGTCGTCACGCTCATGGGCGACGTCCACTGACGCCCACACCCGCCCGAGCCGGGGCCGCCGCGGATCCCTGAGATCCGCGG
>NZ_JBHWIO010000031.1:5909-28991 GCF_042732075.1 Kitasatospora sp. NPDC059812 | reverse complement strand
GCGCCGCGGCGCGGCCCCACCCCCCCCCCCGCGGCCCGGCGGCCGGGGCGGGGGCGCCGCCCGCCCCCGCCCCCCGCCCCCCCGGCCCGTTTTCCGCTCGACAGCGCCGCTCCGACCGTGCCTATGGTGCCCGGCATGACGACCGACCCGTTACCGCGCCAGCTCGCCCGCACCCGGCGCTTCACCCTGGGCGCCCCCACCCACCCGGGCCTCACCGCCGACGGCACCGCCGTCCTGTTCCTGCGCAGCCGCGGCGGCGCCGACCCGCTGGCCTGCCTCTGGGCGCTCGACACCGCCACCGGCCGGGAACGGCTGATCGCCGACCCGGCCGCGTTGGGCGCCGGCCCCTCCACCGACGGCATCACCGGTTACAGCACCGACGCCACCGGCCGGCTCGCCGCCTTCGCGCTCGACGGCGCCCTCTGGCTCGCCGACACCGCCGACGGCACCGTCCGCGCCGTCCCCACCGCCACCGGCGTCCACGACCCGCGGCTCGACCCGACCGGCCGCCGGATCGCCTACACCGGCGACGGCGCCCTGCGCGTGGTCACCGTCGACGGCTCTGACAGCTCTGCTGGCCCGGACGACAGGGGCACCACGGACGACCGGGCGCTCGCCCAGCCCGAGGCCGGGGACGTCGCGTACGGCGTCGCCGAGTACGTCGCCGCCGCGGAGATGTACCGCACCCGCGGCCACTGGTGGTCCCCCGACGGCACCGCGCTGCTCGTCACCCGCGTCGACGAGCGCCCCGTCCACCGCGTGCACCTCGCCGACCCGGCCGACCCGCAGCACCCGCCGCGCGTGATCCGCTACCCGCTGGCCGGCACCGCCAACGCCGAGGTCTCGCTCCTGCTGCTCGGCCTCGACGGCACCCGCACCGAGGTCCGCTGGGACCGCACCGCGTTCGAGTACCTCACCGCCGCCGGCTGGGACGCCCACGGCCCGTACGCCGCCGTGCAGAGCCGCGACCAGCGCACCGTCCGCACCCTGGCGATCGGGCCCGACGGCGCCACCCGGGTGCTCGCCGAACGCCGCGACGAGCACTGGGTCGAGCTCCTCCCCGGCCTGCCCGCGCGCACCGCCGGCGGCGCCCTGGTCGACACCGCCGACCTCGGCGACACCCGGCACCTCACCGTCGACGGCGAGCCGGTGACGCCGCCCGGACTACAGCTGTGGGAGGTGCTCGGCACGGACGGCGAACAGGTCCTGTTCACCGCCCTGGAGGACCCCACCGAGACCCACCTCTGGCACTACGAACCGGGCCGCGGCATCCGGCGGCTGAGCAGCGGCCCCGGCGTCCACACCGGCGCCCGGCGCGGCGGCACCCTCGTCGTCACCACCCGCTCCGAGGGCTTCCCGGCCGGCCGCACCACCGTCCACCGCGACGACCGGACGGCGCACCCGATGGCCTCGTACGCGCAGCCGCCCGTCCTCGCCGCACGCCCCGAACTGCTCCGCCTCGGCCCCCGCGAGCTGCGCGCCGCGCTCTTCCTGCCCACCGGCCACCGCCCCGGCGGCGCCCCGCTGCCCGTCCTGCTCGACCCGTACGGCGGGCCCGGGATGCACAAGGTCACCAGCGGCGGCGCGTGGTGGGGCCGGGTCTCCCAGTGGTTCGCCGACCAGGGCTTCGCGGTGCTGGTCGTCGACGGCCGCGGCACCCCCGGGCGCGGACCGCGGTGGGACAAGACGATCTACGGCGACAAGGCCGGCCCCGCCCTGGCGGACCAGGTCGAGGGCCTGCACGAGGCCGCCCGGCTGCGGCCCGGACTGCTCGACCTCGACCGGGTCGGCATCCGCGGCTGGTCCTACGGCGGCTACCTCGCCGCCCTCGCCGCCCTGCGCCGCCCGGACGTCTTCCACGCCGCCTCCGCCGGGGCCGCCCCCACCGACTGGCGGCTCTACGACACCCACTGGCAGGAGCGCTTCCTCGGCCACCCCGACGAGCACCCGGGACACTACGACGACGGCTCCCTGATCGCCGTGGCCCCGGAGCTGCGCCGCCCGCTCCTGCTGATCCAGGGCCTCGCCGACGACAACGTCTTCCCCGCGCACACCCTGCGGCTCTCCCACGCCCTCCTCGCCGCCGGACGCCCGCACGAGGTCCTACCGCTACGCGCCACCGGCCACCGGCCGACCGACGAGGCCGTGGTGGAGCACCTGCTGCTGCATGAACTGGAGTTCTTGCGGCGGTCGTTGGGCGTGGGCTGAGCGGCGCCCCGCAGCGGGCACGGCGTGCCGCAAACCGGACGCGCGTTCCCTGCACACGTGCAACCGCGAGACGCTCGCCCTGGGGGGGGACGCCGTTGGCCAATGATTGACCAACAGCGTCCCGTTTGGAGCGAGCCCCAACTCCGCTGAGCATCGCTACCGTTGTCCCATGACGGATCTGCGCCGGGCACCGGTGGACGAGGTGCTGGTACGTGTCGAGACGGCCTTGGGCACGCAACTCGACAGGGCGACAGTGGTCCGCAAGCGCCGATCCGTGGGAGCCGGCACGGCGCGTGGCACGTGGGTACGCATCGAGCGGCGAGGGCTCGATCGAATCGGCGTCCAGGGCTGGGACGGCACCCCCTCCGCTGAGGCCCTGCGAGGGATTGCGAAGCCCGCGTGGCTGGCCGGCATCGCCTGGCGGGATGAGGTCGAGCCAGTGATGTGGCGGGCCGATGAAACCGAACTACTGCCATCCGCCCCAGCGGGGTCCGCAGTTGTGACCGAGGGTCCCGACCTGCCGCCCAGCTGGTGGCCGGAGCTGAACGCCTCTCTCGATGCGCTCGCGGGGCAGCGAACGAATCGGATCGCCACGCCGGACACGGAGACGATCACCCAGGAGCTGGTGACTCGGACGATTCGCCAGGTGTTCCCGGGCATCGACGCCACGGTGAGCGAGTGGTGTCCGGCGCATGCGGATCTGAACTGGGCGAACGTGACGGCGCCCGAGTTCTGCGTCTTCGACTGGGAAGACTGGGGTATGGCCCCGCGTGGCCTGGACGCTGCCACGCTGTGGGCCGCGTCGCTTGCCGTGCCTGCGCTGGCTGATCGTGTCCGTGTCGAGCGGAGCGGCGACTTCGCGAGCCGGGACGGCAAGCTGATGACCTTGTTCGTCGCGGCGAAGATCCTCGGACCGTACGCGCATCCCGAGGACCCTCGCCCTCAGGGCGCCCGCGTGTTGGCGGAGCAGGTGGTGAAGGAGCTTCAAGCGGACTGACGCTGAGCGGGCGCCCGCGAGGCCCTCGCCCGGGTGGGCGAGGGCCTTCGCGCGGTTCAGTGCTGGTCGTCGCGGTCGTCGGGGTGGGGCATCTTGAGGGTGGCGAGGACGCCGAGGGCGACGGTGGTGATGGCGAGGGCGAGGAGGGCGAGGAGGATCGCGCCGACGAAGAACTTCACCGGTGCCGCTCCTCGTCGTCATCGTCCAGGTCGCGGAGCAGGCGGAGGAGGTTGAGCAGAGTGCTGACCGGCGCGTTCCCGAAGTCGATCAGGATGCGTCCGTCGATGGTGGTCCCGCCCGTCGAGGCGGACCCCCAGAGGAGCCCGTGCGGCAGGCCGCGCCTGTGCAACTCCCCTAGGAGAGACATGATTTGGGGCTTGGTGTGGTCGCGCATCCGGGGGTCCTCCGACACGATGGGGTCGCGGGTCACGCGCGGGAGTCCAGCTCGTACCAGATGGTTTTGCCGCGCTTCTGCGGGTCGACGCCCCAGCGGTGGGTGAGGCCGTCCACGAGCTGGAGGCCCCGACCGGTCTCGGCGAGGTCGGCGGGCGTGCGCGGCTGCGGGAGGGCGTCGCTCTCGTCGGAGACGGTGACACGGAGGGTGTGGCCGAGGATGGAGAACCAGACGACGGGCGCGGGGGTGTCGCCGTGCCGCCAGGCGTTGACGATGAGCTCGCAGAGGGCGAGTTCGGCGTTGAAGACGGCGTCGACGTCCCAGCCGTTGCGGGTCATGGCGTCCCGCAGGGCCTGCTTGGAGAGGGTGAGCGAGGGGGTGTTACGGGTGCACACGGGAACCTCCGTGAGGCTGTGGTGTGGGAGAGGTGATGGCGGTCGTCGCCGTGAGCCAGGCCACGCGTGACTGCTCTTCGGCGCGCGGGCAGCAGGCGCCTACTGCCCTGGTCGCAGGCATTACTGACGATCCATCGGATCGAGCTGAGAACGACGATAGCGCATCGACTCTTTAATTAAATCCAGACGGGAGAAGGTTCCTCCCAACGGGGGACGGCGCACTCCCAAGCCCGGGTGGATCTGCCGACGACCGGCGCGGCACACTGGCCTCTGCGCCAGTAGAGAGGACGCCATGGCCCTTCGAATCCCCACCTTGCGTCAGCGACGCCTCGGCGCCGAACTACGAAGGATGAGAGAGCAAGCCGGCTTCGGCGGCAGCCACCTCGCCAGGCTGCTCGGGGTGACTGCCGCCCTGGTGAGTCAGATGGAGATCGGGAAGTCGGCCGTCAGCGTGGCGCGCCTGCACGAGATCGCGGAAGCCTGCATGTGCGCCAACGCGCCCTTGGTCGAAGCGCTCGCCGACATGGCCAGGGAGCGAGACCCGGCCTGGTGGGATGAGTATCGAGCGGCACTCGCAGCCGCCCCGATCGATGTGGCGGAGATCGAAGGTCGTGCGAAGAGGCTCAAGAGCTTCACTATCGGCATCATCCCGGGACTGCTACAGACGAACTCGTATGCGACTGCGGTGTTCGCGAGAGGGTTCACCCCTCTCCCCGATCGCGAGGTCGATCGCAGAGTGAACTTCCGCCTGCGGAGACAGCAGATCATCCGGTCCGGCGAAACGCCGTACACGGCGCTCGTCCACGAGGCGGCGTTGCGCATCCAGTACGGCGGGCCCGAGGTGCTCAGGGACCAGCTCGATTCACTCGTCAAAGACTCCGAGCTTTCGGGCGTCTCACTGCGAGTCGTGCCCTTTGCTACGGCTAACTTCCCCGGCCCCAGCGAGAATCTGCTCTACGCGGAGGGGCCAGTGCCCGAGCTGGACACGGTCCAGTCCGACTCGTCTCACGGCTCCCACATCTTCGACTCGCCCGCCCAGCTGGCGGGCTACCGCGCGATCCTGGAGCGCATCGAAGCCGTCTCGCTCCCGGAGAGCGAGTCACGAGATCACATTCGCTCGATCATGAAGGAACTGAACGACAGGTATGAATAGCTCCGAGTGGCAGAAATCCAGCTTCAGCGAAGCAGCCAACAACTGCGTCGAGGTACGTGCCCTTGACGGGGCCATCGAGCTCCGTGAATCCGACGACGGCGAGGTCATCGTCCGCACCACCCACCTCAAGTTCGCCGGCTTCCTCCAGGGCGCCAAGGCCGGCGAGTTCGACCACCTCACCACCAACCCCTGAAGGGAACGCACATCGCCCCCGTCGAGCCGGTGCTCGACGGGGGCGACATGAACCCGGCGTACAGGCCGACTCTGACGATGCCCCGGGGGTGGCGCTCTCAGGCCCCTTGAAGACGGCCACGGGCCGCTTCGATCTCGTTTCGGGCCGCAGTACCGAACACCGCTTGGTCCCGCAGAGCGGCGAACACGCGGACGAAGTACGAGATGTTCTCGGGCCTGGACGTCTGGAACGCCCCCGACCAGAACTCCTGCTTGAGCAAGCTCTCGTCGAACAGGTAGAAGCCCTCGCCAGGGTAGAGCGACCGTGGCCGACCTTGCGGGATGATCCCGATGGACACGTACGGGAGCCTGGACACCTCCAGGAGGTGGTCAAGCTGCCCGTTCATCACCTCAGCACCACCCGTATTGTTAGTTAGCGCTGAGGCTTCCAGGAGGAACGAGAATATCGGCGCCCCGGTGCCGAGGAACCGCTTCCGGACCACGCGGTTCTGTGCCGCTTCCTCCACGTCATCCAACGGCAGGCCGTGCAGCTTGGCATGGATGGTGAACTGCGCCTTGGCGTACTCGACCGTCTGTAGGAAACCGGGGACGAACAGCGACTCATACACCCGGAGCAGCTTGGTCTTCGCGTACAAGTCCATGGCTTGGAACTGGAGACGCTTCATCCCCGGTCGGTGCCACCGCTTGTAGTCGGTCCACATCAGCTCGATCTCACGACTCATCGCGATGAGTTCGGGAGCATGCCCCTCGACGGCACAGGCCGTTGCCCACCTTCGGATGTCTTCCTCGGTCGGGATCTGCGTCCCGTGCTCGATCTTCGACACCTTGGTCTTGTGCCAGCCACAGCACTGCGCGAGCTCGACACCCGAGAGATGGGCATCCCGACGGAGTTCTTTGAGCTGATTCCCGAAAGCGCGCCTTGCGGACTCGGATGGTTCCTGGTCGGACATGTCGTTACGGCTTGTACTCACCATTGAGGGCGCCGAGCGACCATGCTCGCTCGAATGCCTCGTTACAGAGCCGGATCACGTCCGGATCGGTCGAGAGCTGGATGTCGGTCTGTCGGTTGTCTCCCCCGATGAGGTTGAAGACCACCAGGTCATCCCGGATCAGGCAGTCGTTCCCCGGCAAGGGCAGCACCGATACGAGACGGCGGGGAAGCCACCGAAGACGTTCCGTGGGGTCGGCCAACTCGACCGCCATCCGCTGGTAGTCCGAGAGCGGTTCGGAGACGACCCGCACACGCCGGTAAGGGAAGCCGGCAGCGGCCTTCCCGGCCAGGAACGCGCGATGCCCACGCATCGTCTCCTCGACCGTCCCACGGTCGCCTGAGCGCCACGCCTCGAACAACGGGCGGCCCACCTCATAGGAGTCCCGCAGCTCAAACTTCCGCACCTCTTGGACGGGCTCACCGAACAGCAGCTCAATTCGGCATGCCGCCGAGATCAATTCCATAACGCTCCCTGACGTACTTCCGCACGAACACATCCATGGTCCGCCCGGACATCTCCCCGAACGTCTCGTCGTCGGCATGTGCGACGAGCTGATCCCGAACCTTCGGCCCGCGCTATTTGAGCTGCACGATCCATGAGTCACGGTCGGTCTCATAGAACGTCTCGCACTCGACGCCGCCCTGAGAGTTGGGGTCCGTGCAGAAGAACGTAGCGGTCAACTCGTCGCCTTCGCTGCCGTGTTGCCGCATGTTGCTCCCCCCGCGATCCGGCCGCATGTCATCTCCGACCTTCGCCCTACGACCACCCCAAGGTCAAACGTTCGACGGCACCGAAGCTCGCTCAGACAGCCTTCAGCAACTATGAGCAACTTCGTTGAGCGCCGCTGGTCGGTGTTCATACGGTCTACCCCGCACGCCCCCACGCGTCGGTGAAGGAGAGGGAACCAGGCATGTCCGCTGCCGTGAAGTCCACCGGTTCGCACCGGAGTAGGGAGCAGGCCAGTTCGCAGAAGATGGCCGCGCTCCTGAACGAGTACCGGATGGCGCAGTCGGAGTCCCGGCCGGTGCGGTACCCGCTGCCGCCGGGGTGCGAGTGCCCCCAGTGTCGTGCCGGGGGGCACCGGTGAATGATGCGGTCGCCCCTCCCGCGCCGACCGAGGCGGGCGAGTCCCCGGCGTCCGCCGCTGTGGAGCGGCTCAGGACCCAGCATGCCGAGCGCATGCGCCACCGACACCAGCACTGAGCCGGCCGCAGCCGGTTCATGAGCAGAGCGGAGGCACCACTTGAACACCATCGACCTTCTCAGGTCGCCGAACACCGTGCTGGCCAACGCCGTTGACGACGCCCTGGACGTGCTCCGTCCCCGCCTCCTGGAGGCCGGGACGGAGCGGATCGAGTTCACCGTGGGGACGCAGCTCAACGGGCGTCCGCACATCGGCACGCACCTGGTGCAGAGCCTGTCGTTCCTGGTCGCCGAGCGGGCCCGCGATGAGTTCGGGGTCGATACGGCCGTGGACTTCGTGGCTCTGGACAACGCCCCGGCGGAGACGATCACCGATGGCGGCCGGATGTACCAGCTCACCTACCACCACCAGCTCGGTGATCACGGTATCCGCGCCCTGGTCACCGAGTACTACGCCCCTCTTCTGGACGCGATGACCAGCCGCACGGGCGTGGAGTACAGGGTCAGCAGCTACACCGAGCAGCAGGCGGGCCCGGAGTTCCGGGCCGAGTTCCTGCGGACGCTGGAGTTCCTGGATCAGATCCGGTTCTGGCTGGCTCCGGCCAGCGGTACGGCACACATCCGGCTGCCGTGTCCGGTGTGCGGGTGGGCCCAGAAGTACGCCGACCACACGCGGCTGCTGGAGTTGGACGACTCGGGGGCACTGTTCGAAGCGATGTGCCACGAGCACGGCCGCTACGAGGCGGACGTTACGCCGCTCGGCGGCGGGTACCTGGACCTCTCCACCCTGTACCGCAACGTGGTCAAGGAACGGTCCTACCGCCCCGACGACGGCACGTTGCACGTGATGGTGAAGGGCGGCGACTGGGCGTTCGGCTGCCAGCTGGTGGACGGCGCCCACGTCGCGATCGGGGCGCCGGCCGCTCCGGTGCCGCTGCGCGTCTTCACCCCTCAGATCCTCGGCAGCGACGGCGGGAAGCTCTCCAAGAGCCTCCTTCGCGCGGCTGCCGAAGCCGGAGACGCGACGGGAGGCAGCACCGCGGAATGGCTGCTCGACCCGGCCGCCTGGCCCGGCACGCAAGCGGACTACGTCGAAGCGCTCACGGGTGCCGGTGAGCTGATGCTCAGCAGCCCGAGGCACTTCTTCCGGTCCTACACCACGACCGCATTGGAAGCCCTGATGACCACCCGCCAGCCTGCCAGGAACCAATCCCAGGCGCATGGCCGTCCCCGCAACATCCAGATCTACAAGCAGTACTTCGACCTGATCGCCGACGGCTCCAAGACCGTCGAAGTCCGGGTCGCCTACGCCTCGATGAAGCGAATCAGGGTCGGGGACCTGCTCAACTTCACCTGTCGTGGCGAGGAGCGCCTGACCAAGGTGAAGCGCATCGGCACGTACAGGACCTTCAAGGAGATGTTCGGCACCGAGGACGTGAAGGCGGTCAACCCGCACGCGACCGAGGCCGAGCAGTTGCGGGCGATCCACGCGATCTTCCCGCCGGAGAAGGAAGCCCTCGGCGTGATCACGTTCGAGATCGAGCGAGTGAACCCCGATGAGTAGGCGAAGGCGGGTACTGGTGGTCTGCAAGGGGAACCACTGCCGTTCCCCGATCGCCGCCCTGATCATCGCGGAGCGGTCCGGGGGCGCGCTGGACGTGCGCTCGGCGGGCACCCGCAACTGGCACGTGGGCAAGCCCGCGCACCCGCTGATGATCGAGGCCGCTTCCGCCTTCGGCTACGACCTGACCGGCCACCGGGGCCAGCTCCTGGACGAGGGGCTGCTCGGCTGGGCTGACGACGTGATCGCGGTCGACGACGAAACGGCGCTCGCGGTCGAAGCCACCGCTGACTCCGACCAGCCGGTGAGGATCCTCGGCTCGGGCATCACCGACCCGTGGGGCGGCGGTCCCGAGGACTTCGCTGCTGCCGTCCTGGAGATCCAGGAAGCCACGGCCCTGTTCTACGCGGCCTAATCGCCATCCCGAGCAGCCCGGGCTGCCCGTCGCTCCCCCGTGGCGCTAACGGTCAGTTCGAGCAGATGAGAGAACCGCCCCGGCCGAGAAGGCCGGGGCGGTTTGCTTTGTTCGAGCGACGTGATGCGTGACGGCTGGCCGAGGTGCGGCGATCGCGTGGCGATCTGGCTCCGCCGAACGGCATCACCGCAGGTCATAGCCCATATGGCGACAGTTCCAGCTGCTCAGGCCTCCCGAACCCCCGCGCGCCAGACCGCGGCCGTCAGGGGGACACCCGGGCGGTAGGCCAGGTGCACATGCGACGGCGCTTCCAGCAGCAGCAGGTCCGCCCGGGAGCCGACCGCGACCGTCCCGACGTCGCCGCGCCGCAGGGCGTGCGCGCCGCCTGCCGTGGCCGCCCAGACCGCCTCGTCGGGGGTCATGCCCATCTCGCGCACCGCGACCGCGATGCAGAACGCCATCGAACTGGTGAAGCTGGAGCCCGGGTTGCAGTCGGTGGACAGCGCCACCACCGCGCCCGCGTCCAGCAGCCTGCGCCCGCTCGGGTAGTCGGCCCGCGTCGAGAACTCCGCCCCCGGCAGCAGCGTCGCGACCGTGCCCGAGCCGGCCAGCGCCGCCACGTCCTCGTCGGTCAGGTGGGTGCAGTGGTCCGCCGAGGCGGCGCCCAGCTCGACGGCGAGCTGCACGCCGGGCCCGTACGTGAGCTGGTTGGCGTGCACGCGCGGTGTGAGGCCCTTCTCGATCCCCGCCGTCAGAACGGCCCGCGCCTGGTCGCCGTCGAAGGCGCCCTGCTCGCAGAACACGTCCACCCAGCGGGCGTGCGGGGCGCAGGCGTCCAGCATCTCGCCGGTGACCAGGTCGACGTACCCGGCCGGGTCGTCGGCGTACTCGGGCGCGACCACGTGCGCGCCCAGGTAGGTGGTCTCCGGGGTGTGCCGCGCGGCGATCCGCAGCGCCCGCGCCTCGTCCTCGACCGTCAGCCCGTAGCCGGACTTGCACTCGATGGTGGTGGTGCCCTGCCGCAGCGCCTCCCGGACGAACCCGGCCAGGTTGGCCTCCAGTTCGGCGTCACTCGCCGCCCTGGTGGCCGCCACCGTCGTCCGGATGCCACCCGCCGAGTACGCCTGCCCGGACATCCGGGCGTTGAACTCGGCCGTACGATCCCCCGCGAACACCAGGTGGGCGTGCGAGTCGACGAAGCCGGGCAGCAGCGCCCGGCCCCCGGCCTCGAAACGCTCGTCCGCCGCCGGGGCCTGCGCCGCCGGGCCGACCCAGGCAACCGTTCCGCCGTCGATCACCACGGCCGCGTCGGTGAGCAGGCCGAGCGGCCCGGTGCCGTGCCCGGGGTCGTTGGTGACCAGGCTGCCGATGCCCGTGATCAAGGTGGTCCTGGTGCTCAAGACAACGCCTTCCGAAGGGAATTGAACAAAGAGGTCAGTGGTCCAGCACGCCGATCGAGTCCCGCAGCGCGCCCGGCACGTCCGCGACGAGCTGGTGCACGCCGTCCCGGACGATCTGCCGGCCGCCGACCACCACGTGCCGCACGTCGGCCGCCGAGGCCGCGAAGACGGCGGTCTCGGCGCCGAGGCGGGGCGGCGGGCCCGCGGTGCGCACCGAGTCCAGGGCGATCACGGTGAAGTCGGCGAGCGCGCCGGCCTCGACCCGCCCCGCCTCCGGCCAGCCGAGCGAGGCGTGCCCGTCCTCGGTGCCGGCCCGCAGCAGGAGGTTGGCCGTCCAGTGCCCGCGGGTGCGGGTGCGCAGCCGCTCGTTCAGCTCCAGGGCGCGGGCCTCCTCGAACGGGTCGATGACGGCGTGGCTGTCGCTGCCCAGGGTGACCGGGCAGCCCGCCGAGGCGAGCCGGCGGGCCGGGCCGATGCCGTCCGCGAGGTCCCGCTCGGTGGTGGGGCACATGCAGATGGTGGTGGAGGTGTCGGTGAGGAGCCGGACGTCCTCGTCGGTGAGGTGGGTGGCGTGCACGGCCGAGGTGCGCGGGCCGAGCACGCCGTGGTCGGCGAGCAGCCGGGTCGGGGTGACGCCGTGAGCGGCGAGGCAGGCGTCGTTCTCGGCGGTCTGCTCGGACAGGTGGACGTGCAGCGGCGCCTCGCGCACCGCCGCCCACTGCGCGACGGTGCCCAACTGCTCGGCCGGGACGGCCCGCACCGAGTGGACGGCGGCGCCGATCCGGGCGTGCTCGCGGGGCTTGAGCGCCTCCGCCCGCACCGCCCAGGCCTCGGCGTCGCCGTCGCTGAACCGCTGCTGCGGCCTGGTCGGCTCGGCGCCGAAGCCGGCGGACAGGTAGCAGGTGTCGAGCAGGGTGATCCGGATGCCGGCCCGGGCGGCGGCCTCGATCAGCGCCTCGCCCATCGCGTTGGGGTCGTCGTAGCGGGCGCCGCCGGGGGCGTGGTGCAGGTAGTGGAACTCGCCGACGGCGGTGACCCCGGCCAACGCCATCTCGGCGTAGACGGCGGTGGCGAGCGCCAGGTAGCGGTCCGGGTCGAGCGCCCCGGCGAACCGGTACATGGTGTCGCGCCAGGTCCAGAAGGTGCCGGAGCCGACCTGGACGTGGCCGCGCAGCGCCCGGTGGAAGGCGTGCGAGTGGGCGTTCGCCTGGCCGGGCAGCAGCAGCCCGTCGAGGCGGACGGCCCCGGGCGGGCAGGGCCCGCTGTCCGGGGTCACCGCGGTGATCCGGCCGCCGGGGCCGACGGTGATCAGCACGTTGCGCTCGACCACCGGCCCGTTGGGGTGCGGCAGCCAGGCGTACTGCGCCCAGTACGCCACCGGCTCGGTCCCCGAGGTCAAGGGGCTCAGCGACACGCCAGGTCCTCCAGTACGTCGGCGAGGGCGGCGACCCCGGCCAGGCAGTCGACCTCCTCGGCGTGCTCGGCCGGGGAGTGCGACACCCCGCTGGGGTTGCGCACGAACAGCATGGCGGTCGGGACGGCCGACGCCAGGATCCCGGCGTCGTGTCCGGCGCCGGTGGGCAGCACCGGGGCGTCCAGCAGCTTGGCGAGCCGGTCGCGCAGCGGGCCGTCGAAGTCCACCACCGGGGTGTAGGACTCGCGGGTCAGCTCGACCCGGACGCCGTCGCGCCCGCCGCGCTCGGCGGCGGCCTGCTCGATCTCCTCGACCAGCGCGGTGAGCGTCGCCTCGTCGGCGGCCCGGGAGTCCAGCCAGCCGCGCACCAGCGAGGCGATCGCGTTGGTGCCGTTGGGCTCGACCGCGACCTTGCCGAAGGTGGCCAGCGCGCCCGCCTGCCGGGCCTTCTTGCGGGCCGCGAGCACGGTGTTGGCGTACGTCAGCATCGGGTCGCGGCGGTCCTCGATCCGGGTGGTGCCGGCGTGGTTGGCCTCGCCGTGGAAGTCGAACCGCCAGCGGCCGTGCGGCCAGATCGCGCTGGCCACGCCGACCGGCCGGTCCTCGGTGAGGAGGCGGCCCTGCTCGACGTGGAGTTCGACGAAGGCGCCGATCCGGGCCAGCCGGTCGTCGTCCGCGCCGATCGCGCCCGGGTCGTAGCCGGCCCGCTCCATCGCGTCGGGCAGCCGGACGCCGTCGGCGTCGCGCAGCTCGTACGCGGCCTCGCGGGAGAGCACGCCGGCGGACAGGCGGGAGCCGATGCAGGCCACGCCGAACCGGGCGCCCTCCTCGTCGCCGAAGTTGGTGATCGCCAGCGGTCGGGTGAACTCGGCCCCGCGGCCGCGGAGTTCGTCCAGGGCCGCGAAGGAGGAGACCACGCCGAGCGGGCCGTCGAAGGCGCCGCCGTCCGGGACGGAGTCCAGGTGCGAGCCGGTGACGACCGCCCCGCCCGCGTTCGGATCGCCCAGCCAGGCCCACTGGTTGCCGTTGCGGTCCAGCTCGTAGGCGAGGCCGCGGTCACGGGCCTGCTGCTCGAACCAGGCCCGGCACTCGGCGTCGGCGGAGTTCCAGGCGAAGCGGCGGTAGCCGCCGGAGGCGGCGGAGCGGCCCACGGGGAGCAGCTCCGCCCACATCTCTTCGAACGAGGACGTCACAGCTCACCCATCGGGACGCGCACCCCGCGCTCGGCGGCGACCTCGGTGGCCCGGTCGTAGCCGGCGTCCACGTGCCGGATCACGCCCATGCCCGGGTCGTTGGTGAGCACCCGGCGGATCTTCTCGCCGGCCAGCGCGGTGCCGTCGGCGACGGTGACCTGGCCGGCGTGGATCGAGCGGCCGATGCCGACGCCGCCGCCGTGGTGGATGGAGACCCAGGACGCGCCGGAGGCCACGTTGACCATGGCGTTGAGCAGCGGCCAGTCGGCGATCGCGTCCGAGCCGTCCAGCATCGCCTCCGTCTCCCGGTACGGGGAGGCGACCGAGCCGCAGTCGAGGTGGTCGCGGCCGATCACGATCGGCGCGGACAGTTCGCCGGAGGCGACCATGTCGTTGAAGCGCTCGCCGGCCTTGTCGCGCTCGCCGTAGCCGAGCCAGCAGATCCGTGCGGGCAGGCCCTGGAAGTGCACCTTCTCCTGGGCCATCTTGATCCAGCGGTGCAGCGACTCGTTCTCCGGGAAGAGGTCGAGGACGGCCTTGTCGGTCTTGTGGATGTCCTGCGGGTCGCCGGACAGCGCCGCCCAGCGGAACGGGCCCTTGCCCTCGCAGAACAGCGGCCGGATGTACGCGGGGACGAACCCGGGGAAGGCGAACGCACGGTCGTAACCGGCCAGTTGGGCCTCGCCGCGGATCGAGTTTCCGTAGTCGAAGACCTCGGCGCCCGCGTCCTGGAAGCCGACCATCGCCTCGACGTGCCGGGCCATCGACTCGCGGGCCCGCTGGGTGAACTCGGCGGGCTTGGCCGCCGCGTAGTCCGCCATGTCGTCGAAGGCGACGCCCACCGGCAGGTAGGCGAGCGGGTCGTGGGCGCTGGTCTGGTCGGTGACGATGTCGATCGGCGCGTCCATCGCGAGCAGTTGCGGGACCAGCTCGGCGGCGTTGCCCAGCACGCCGATGGACAGCGGCTGCCGCTTGTCGCGGGCGGCGGTGGCCAGCTCCAGCGCGTGCCCGAGGTCCTTGGCCTCGACGTCCAGGTAGCGGTGCTCGATCCGGCGGGCGATCCGCGACGGGTCGCAGTCGATGCAGATCGCCACGCCGCCATTCATGGTGACGGCCAGCGGCTGGGCGCCGCCCATCCCGCCGAGGCCGGCGGTGAGGGTGATGGTGCCTTCCAGCGTGCCGTTGAACCGCTTGTTGGCGACGGCCGAGAAGGTCTCGTAGGTGCCCTGCAGGATGCCCTGGGTGCCGATGTAGATCCACGAGCCGGCGGTCATCTGCCCGTACATGGTGAGCCCGAGGCTCTCCAGCCGGCGGAACTCCTCCCAGTTGGCCCAGTCGCCGACCAGGTTGGAGTTGGCGATCAGCACCCGCGGCGCCCACTCGTGGGTCTGCATGACGCCGACCGGCCGCCCGGACTGGACCAGCATGGTCTCGTCCTGCTTCAGCCCCTCCAGCGTCCGCACCATGGCGTCGAACGAACGCCAGTCCCGCGCCGCCTTGCCCGTCCCGCCGTACACCACCAGCTTCGACGGGTGCTCGGCGACCTCCGGGTCGAGGTTGTTCATCAGCATCCGCAGGGCCGCCTCCTGCTGCCACCCCTGCGCCGTCAGCCCCGTCCCCCGCGCCGCCCTGACCTCACGCGGCCCACTCGCCTGCTGCACCATGTCCTGGCCTCCCTGCGGATGGATTCATTCAGATTCAGCTCGGCTGAATATATCCAAACAATCACCTCCCGACCAGACCCCGAACCCATCCGATCAGCGTCCACGCCGGTACGCCCGCCGGCCGTACCCTGAGGCCGGAAACACCAGCCACTCGGGTCAGCAGAGGACGTCATGGCGACCATCCCCGTACTCCCCGGCAAGCTCCGCCACGCAGCAGGGGCGATCGAGCGGAGTACCGGACTGCGGGTCGAGATCATCGGAGGCATCCTGCTGCTGTCTCCGCCCCGCAGGGGCAAGCACGCCGGCACTGTGCGGCGCCTGCGCGAACGGATCGGATCACAACTGCCCGGCCTCGGCGTCTACGAGGCGGCATCCATCACCCTTCCGGGCGACGAGGACGACTACGCGACACCAGACCTGGTCGTCCTACCCGCGCAATGGGGGAACCAGGACAACCGGCTGGCCCCGCCCAGCGACGTCGTCCTCGCCGCTGACGTGACTCCGCACCCCGGGCGTGTCAGCCATATCGGCACCAAGGCGGACTGGTACGCCGCCGCAGGTGTGGCCGTCCTCCTCGCGGTCGACCCCCGCAAGGGCGTCTGGACGCTCCGCACCCACCCCCGCGACGGCGAGTACCAGGGCGTGCTGCACGGCAAGTACGGCGAGCCCGTCCCGCTGCCCGCGCCGCTGCCCGCCGAGCTGGACACCTCCGCACTGCCGCTGTACGCACCCCGCGCCTGAGTCAGGCCGCGGCGTCGCCGTCCCAGTCGATGCCGATCTCGGCGAGCCAGCGGCGGTCGGCGGCGTCGGGGGTGGGCGGGGTCGGCGGGCGGGGGATGTTCTGGACCGGGCCGAGGCCGTACTTCTCGGCGGCCGCGGCGGCGGCGCGGGCGTCGGGTTCGATGACGCCGACGTGCACGGCGGACTCGTCTCCCGGGTCGAGGACGGTCAGTTCGGGATCGGGCAGGCGCCGCAGGGTGACGCGGCGTCCGCAGGTGGGGCAGGACCATTCGTCGACACCCGAGGCCAGGCGGGCGACGAACTTCATCTCGTGGATCACGCGCATGGGCGGCACCCCCTGCTGTAGGGGATGCCCGGGTTCGTGACGGCTACTCCCCGCCGTGTCTACTCCAAAAACAGGCCACGTGCCGCGGCGGACTGCTCGATGGCCTCCAACCGGGCCTCCGCGCCCGGGAGTTCGTCACACATGCGCTGCAACAGCACCCGGCCGAGCATCATCGGCGCGCACGCGGTGTCGAAGACCAGCCCGGTACCGACGGCGGCCGGCAGCATCAGGTCGGAGAGCTTGGCGACCGGCGCGAAGGCGCTGTCGGCGACGGTCAGCACCGTCAGCCCGCACTCGCGGGCCACCGTCAGCGCGTCCATCAGCTCCCGCGGGTAGCGCGGCAGCGCGAAGCAGAGCAGCGCGGTGGCCCCGGCCGCGGCGGCCTGTTCCAGCCGGTCGGCGAGCATGCTGCCGCCCTCGTCGAGGAGACGGATGTCCGGGTGCACCTTGGCGGCGAAGTAGGCGAAGCCGCGCGCCTGCGCGGAGGCGGCCCGCAGGCCGAGCACCGGCAGTGGGCGGGAGGCGGCGAGCAGCCGGGCGGCGCGGGTGATCGGCTCGGGGTCGGCGAGGAGTTCGGCGAGGTGGCGCAGGTGGGCGATCTCGGCGAGCACGGCCTGCTGGTGCTCGTTGCGCACCGCGTCGTCGGGGGTCTCGGGTGCGGCCGGCTCGCCCGCGCCGAGTTCGCGCAGCTGCTTGCGCAGCGCCGGGTAGCCGTCGTAGCCGAGGGCGACCGCGAAGCGGGTGACGGACGGTTGGCTGACGCCGGCGAGTTCGGCGACCTCGACGCTGGAGAGGAACGGCGCCTCGGTGGCGTGCCGGACCAGCGAGTGCGCGATCCGCCGCTGGGTCGGGGTCAGTCGGTGGCCTTCGAACAGCTGGAGCAGCCGGGCGGAGGGGCCGACCGTGCCGGCCTCGTCGGTGGCGGTCATCAGCGGTACCTCCGGATGCGAGCGATTCGGACGACGACTGTGCAGCAGTGCGTCGCGCCTGGCAAAGACGTCTCGTACGGCGGGACGCCGGGCGAGACGGCCCGAGCGGGTGGGGGCTCGGGGTAACCCTGAATTCTCCCTGAACCCGCCCGGATTCCCCCACCGACGGATGGACCGCGCCCCTGGCACGGGCCCAGGCTGTTCCCATGGACACTCGCCAGGACGACCTGCGGCGCGACCTCGACGCCGCCCTGCACGCTCGCAAGGAACTCGGCAAGGAGTACGAGCCGGAGCTGGTCGACTCGTTCCTGAGCCGCCTGGACGCCCGCCTGGACGCCCGGGTCGAGCGCCGGGTGGCCGAGCGGATGGACGACTACGAGCCCGCGCACCGGCGCCGACCGCACCGCCCGGGGCCGGGGCCGGGGCTCGGCCGGCCCGGCAACCGGTTGGCGGTGATCTCGCTGGCCCTCGGCATCCCGCTCACCGCGATCGCGGCCAGCCCGCAGGGCGGCGGTTTCTTCGGCCTGCTGGTCAGTTGGGCGGGCATCGTCGGGGTCAACTTCGCCGCCGCGTTCGGCAACCGCCGGGACCGGGACGAGCCGCGGTCCCGGTCCCGGTCCCGCGACGACTGGGACTGAGCCCCGCCGCCCGCACCAGCCGTCCCACCGCCCGCACCGGACCCGACGGCCCGTCACGCCGATCTCACCGAACGCACCGGGTCACACCGGGTCAGGCCAGCGGCCCGGTGACCCGCTCCACCGCCCGCACCAGTTCCCCGGAGGCGACCAGCGCGGCCGCGGCCTCCAGGTCCGGCGAGAGGAAGCGGTCGCGGCCGGCGCCGCCGACCCCCGCCTCCCGGGCGGCGGCCATGGCGGCCGTGGTGGCCGGGGCCGTCCGGCCCGCGCCGTCGGCCTGCTGGCGGATCTCCAGGGCGCGGGCGGCGGCGGTGAGTTCGACGGCGAGGATCCGGCCGAGGTTGTCGACGGACTGGCGCAGCTTGCGGGCGGCGGACCAGCCCATCGACACGTGGTCCTCCTGCATCGCGGAGGACGGGATCGAGTCGACCGAGGCCGGGACGGCGAGCCGCTTGTTCTCGCTGACCAGCGCCGCCTGGGTGTACTGGGCGATCATCAGGCCGGAGTCCACGCCGGGGTCGTCGGCCAGGAAGGCCGGCAGGCCGTGCGAGCGGGCCTTGTCGAGCAGCCGGTCGGTGCGGCGCTCGGAGATGGAGCCCAGGTCGGCGGCGGCGATGGCGAGGAAGTCCAGCACGTACGCGACCGGGGCGCCGTGGAAGTTGCCGTTGGACTCCACCCGGCCGTCCGGCAGCACCACCGGGTTGTCGACCGAGGCGGCCAGCTCGCGGGAGGCGACCAGCTGGGCGTGGGCGAGGGTGTCCCGGCCGGCGCCGGCCACCTGCGGGGCGCAGCGGATCGAGTAGGCGTCCTGGACCCGCGGCGCGTCGTCCTGATGGTGGCCGGTGAGGCCGGAGTCCTTGAGGACGGCCAGCATGTTGGCGGCGCTCAGGGCCTGGCCCGGGTGGGGGCGGATCGGGGCGTGCAGTTCGGGGGCGAGCACCTTGTCGGTGCCGAGCAGCGCCTCCAGGGTCATCGCGGCGGTGATGTCGGCGGTGGTGTAGAGCCGCTGCAGGTCGGCGATGGCCATCACCAGCATGCCGAGCATGCCGTCGGTGCCGTTGATGAGGGCCAGGCCCTCCTTCTCCAGCAGTTCGACGGGCTCGATGCCGGCGGCGGCGAGCAGTTCGGCGGCGGGCTTCTCCACGCCGTCCGGGCCGGTGGCCACGCCCTCGCCCATCAGGACCAGCGCACAGTGCGACAGCGGCGCGAGGTCGCCGGAGCAGCCGAGCGAGCCGAACTCCCGGACCACCGGGGTGATGCCCGCGTTGAGCAGGGCGGCCATGGTCTGCGCGACCAGCGGGCGCACCCCGGTCCGGCCGGAGGCCAGCGTCTTCATCCGCAGGAAGACGAGTGCCCGGACGACCTCGCGCTCGACGGCCGGTCCCATCCCGGCCGCGTGCGAGCGCACCAGCGACCGCTGGAGCTGCGCGCGCAGTTCGGGGCTGATGTGCCGGACGGCGAGCGCGCCGAATCCGGTCGACACGCCGTAGACGGGGCGCGGTTCGGCCGCGAGGGCGTCGATCCGCGCCCGCGCCGTCGCCATCTCGGCGAGCGCGTCGGGGCCTATCTCGACCCGGGCGTTCCCCCGGGCGACGGCCAGCACGTCCTCGGCGCTGACGTCGGCCTTGCCGACCTGGACCAGCGGAGCGTCGGGGGCCACAGCACTGTGCATATCCATATACACCATCACATCAGGTGAATGAAGATATGACAACAGGTGGTCGCCATCCGAAACGGCCACGATCGTACGCCCGTACCGGCCAGCAGGATTTTCACCCGGGCCGCCCCGTGCCGCACGCTGGTGCCCACGGACACGCACGGAGGTGGCAGGGCGATGACGCGGGCGACGGCACGGCGCCGGGTGGTGCGGCTGCGGGGGGACGAGCGCGGGGTGCGGCCGGACTCGCTGGCGGCGGAGGAGCCGCTGGAGATCCGGCTCGGCGGCGAGCCGCTGACCGTCACCATGCGCACCCCCGGGCAGGACTTCGACCTGGTGGCCGGGTTCCTGGTCGGCGAGGGGCTGGTGCACACCGCCGAGGAGCTCGCCGCCCTGCGGTACTGCGCCGGGACGGACGAGTCCGGCGCCAACACCTACAACGTCGTCGACGCCACCCTGCGCGGCGCCGCCCGCGCGCTGCCGCTGTCCGCGCACCGCAACCTGCTCACCACCAGCGCCTGCGGTCTGTGCGGCCGGGACACCGTGGACGCCGTCCGCACCCACGTCCGCCACCCGGTGGGCGAGGACCCGCTCACCGTCCCGCCGTCCCTGCTGTACGGCCTGCCGGAGCGGCTGCGGGCCGCCCAGCGCACCTTCGAGTCCACCGGCGGCCTGCACGCGGCCGGCCTGTTCGACGCCGCCACCGGCGACCTGCTCTGCGCCCGCGAGGACGTCGGGCGGCACAACGCGGTGGACAAGGTGGTCGGCTGGGCGCTGCGCGAGGGCAGGCTGCCGCTGACCGGACACGTCCTGCTGGTCAGCGGCCGGGCCTCGTTCGAGCTGACCCAGAAGGCCGCGCTGGCGGGCGTCCCGCTGCTGGCGGCCGTCTCGGCGCCGTCCTCGCTCGCGGTGGACCTCGCCGAGGAGCTGGGCCTGACCCTGGTCGGCTTCCTGCGCGGGGAGGGCGCGAACGTCTACACCCGGCCGGACCGGATCGCCTCGCCCTCCCCCGACACGCCCTCCCCCGACACGCCCTCGACAACGGCGCCCTCCCCCGCCGCGCCGGTCACCCCCTGAGCTCGGCCTCGATCAGGTCCGCCGCGCGGGCGGTGCCGCCCTCGGCCCGGCCGGCGGCGGCCAGCGCCTTCAGCCGCTCGGCCACCGCCGGGTCGTCGACCAGCTCCAGCAGCGCGCCGCGCAGCGCCTGCGGGGTCGCCTGCGCGGTGTCCAGGCGGCGGGCGACGCCGAGCCCCACCAGCGCGTCCACGTTGGCGAACTGGTCGACGGCCTGCGGCACGGCGATCATCGGCACGCCGTGGTACAGCCCCTCACTGGAGCCGCCCATGCCCGCGTGGGTGACGAAGGCGTCCGCCTGCGCGAGCACTGACAGCTGCGGCACCCACCGGTGCACCTCGACGGTGTCCGGCACCTCGCCCAGGTCGGCCAGGTCGGTGTGCGCGCCGACCTGGAGCACCGTGTGCCAGCCGGGCAGGCCGCCGAAGGCCTGGACGCAGGCCCGGTAGAACGCGGGCTGGTGGGTGAAGGCGGAGCCGAGCGAGACCAGCAGCACCTTCTCCGCGTGCGCCGGCCGCTGCCACTCGCCCTGGTGGGCCCGGTCGCCGAAGCACGGTCCGACGAAGGTGACGCGCCGTTCGTCGACCCGGTCCGCGTTGAGCTGCAGGGCACGCGGGATCAGGGCGACGGACCGCGCCGGGCGACCCTTGAAGGCGTCCACGTCGCGCTCCACCGTCCCGGCCTCGGCCAGCCAGTCGGCGAACCGCCGGTAGTGCTCGGCGCCGCCGGGCCCGCTGCGGATCGCCTCGTACACCTCCGCCATGTCCTGCTCGATGCCCTCCCAGCCGACGTAGGTGGGCGACAGCTGCACCACCGGCACGCCCAGCCGCTCGCCGAGCGCCCGCCCGGCGAAGCCCGCGATGTCGCAGAGCACCAGGTCGGGGCGGTCGTCCGCGAAGGCCTCCAGCAGGACGGGGTACATCGCGAGGGCGTCGTCCAGGAACAGCTCCTGGAGCGCCACCGGGTCCTCCTCCCAGGCGTCCGGGCCGCCGGCGAGCGGCAGCCTCGTCGGGTACGGGACGAAGCGGGCGCCGGTCGACTCGACGGCCCCGGCGAAGGAGGCGTCGTTGACGTAGCTGACCCGGTGGCCCCGGGCGACCAGTTCGGCGATCACGGCGAGGCTGGGGTTGACGTGCCCGTGGGCCGGGATCGAGACCATCAGGATGTGGGCGGGGTGCGCGGAGCGGGTCATGGGGGCCTCCAGGGTCCAGAATGAGACGAGACGGTCCGTCTCGTTGGCGCCGCTTCAGCATGATCCAGGCCCGACGCCACGTCAAGACGATACGGTCCGTCTCGCTACTTCGCTTAGAATTTCCGCCATGGCCCACAGAACCGCCCCCGACCCGGCCCGCCGCAGCGAACGCTCCCGCGCCGCCGTCCTCACCGCCGCCGCCGAACTCGTCGCCGACGTCGGCTTCGGCAAGCTCACCATCGAGGCGATCGCCGCCCGGGCCGGCGTCGGCAAGCAGACCATCTACCGCTGGTGGCCCTCCAAGGGCGCCGTCGTCTTCGACGCCTTCCTCGCCGCCAACGAGCACGAGGGCAGCCTCGCCCTCCCCGACACCGGCGACCTCGCCGCCGACCTGCGGGCCGTCCTGCGCCCCGCCGCCGACGAACTCACCGACCCCGCCCTCGACCGCACCTACCGCGCCCTCACCGCCGAACTGCTCAACGACCCGGCCCTGTACGCCGACTACCGCACCCGCCTGCTGGACCCGCTCCTCGACGTCACCCGCGAGCGCCTGCGCAGCGCCCGCGAGGCCGGCCAGCTCGCCCCCGACGCGGACCTCGACCTCGCCCTCGAACTCCTCTACGGCCCGCTCCACTACCGCTGGCTCTACCGCCTCGGCCCGCTCGACCACGCCCACGCCGACCGCCTGGTCGAGGCGGTCCTGCGCGCCCTCGGGCGGGCCTGACCGCACCGGCCACCCGCCCCGGCCTCACACCACCGGGGGCGAGGCCGCGCCCGCCAGGGCGACGGCCACCAGGGCGCGCATGGCGAAGGCCGCCTGGCCGAGCGGCAGGGTGGCGTCGTCGGCGAAGAGTTCGACGAGCCAGCCGCCGGCCGGGTTCTGGCCGCCGGCGGCGACCATGCCGCGGTAGCCGGAGACGACCAGCATGGCCTCCTCGGCCGGGTCGTTGCCGGCCGCGCCGGCGCGCAGGGCGAAGGCGCCGCCGCGGACGGCGCGGCGGGTCATCGGGTAGTGGCGCAGGTCGAAGACGGCGTCCGGGGCCTCGATCTGGGCCCGCTGGGTCTCGGCGCGGGTGCTGCTGGGGCCCCTGGTCATCCGGTAGACGGCGTGCTGGGCGGTGCGCATGAGGTGGGAGCCGGGCGGGACGTAGGAGACCCACCAGCCGACGGCGTCGAGCAGCCGGGCGGAGGCCTCGGCGACGACGACGAGCTTGCCGAGGGTGTCGGCGGGGTGGACGGCCCGGGCGGCGGCGGCCTGGTCGAGGGCCGCGAGGACGGCGGTGAGCAGCTGGCCCGGGTCGGCGCTGTGCGCGGCGCCCCGGAAGCGCCGCCGGTCGCCCGCCCCCGCCCGGCCGGGGCGGGCGCCGCCGGCGTGGGCCCCGTGGTGCGGGTCGGCGGCGTCGGCGAG
>NZ_JBHWIO010000031.1:0-5899 GCF_042732075.1 Kitasatospora sp. NPDC059812 | reverse complement strand
GGGGCGCGGGGGTGCGCGGCGCCCCGGGGGGGGGGGGTGGGCGGGGCCCGGCCCCCCCCCGGGGGGCCCCCCCCCCCGCCCGGGCGGGGGGGGGCGCCGCGTGCGTCGGCCCGGTGGTGCGGGTCGGCGGCGTCGGCGAGCAGCACGGTGGGGTCGGGCGAGAAGCCGGGGCCGTGGCTGCGCCCGGCGACGACGGGGTGGGCGGCGCGGGCGGCCTTGGCCCGGTACTGGGCGGCGTCGGCGAGCCGGAAGAGCCGGTCGGGGGTGGTGACCGGGCCGATGGAGTCGCCGGTGGAGGCGACACCGCAGGCGACGCCCTCGCCCTCGGACAGGGCGAGGGCCCGGGCGCAGAGCTCCTCGGCGACGGCGACGACCTCGTCGGCCTTCTGCCCTTCGGCGAGCAGGCAGAACTCGTCGCCGCCGAGGCGGGCGGCGAGGCTGCCGGGGAGTTTGGCCGCGGCGACCGAGAGCTGGTGGGCGAACCGTTCGAGCAGCCGGTCGCCCATTTCGTGGCCGAGCTGGTCGTTGACCCGCTTGAGGCCGTTGACGTCGCAGACGACGAGCGAGACCACGGTGTTGTCCCGGTTGTGCGCCGTCAGGGCGCTCTCCAGCCGGGTGTCGACGGCGCGCCGGTTGGCGAGGCCGGTGAGCGGGTCGGAGAAGGCGAGTTTGCGCAGGTCGGCGAGGCGTTCGGTCTGGGCGAGGCCGGCCGAGATCTGGGCCGCGAGCAGGGTCGCGTAGTCGGCGTCGGCGGCGGAGAACTCGGGCTTGCCGACGCTGCGGGCCAGGTACAGCTCGCCCCAGGCCTGCCCGTGCAGGACGATCGGGGCGACCACGCAGCAGGCGCGGCCGCGCCGGCGCAGCGCCGCGGCGCGTTCCTGGCAGTACGCGCCGGCGGTGGGGTGGGCGTGCCCGGCGTGCGGTTCGGCGTTCTCGGCGGTCTGCAGCCAGGCCCGCGGGAGGCGCCCGGTGGTCCAGCGCTCCTCCAGATAGGTGACGATCTCGGGGAAGTCGGCGACGGGGTAGGACTCGTCCTCGGGCAGTTCCTCCTCGCCGGGCGCGAGCTCCCCGTGGTTGACCAGGACCCGGAGCCGGCCGGATTCACGGTCCCAGACGGAGACGGCCGCCATGGTCGCCCCGAGCGCCTCGGTGGCGCGGGCGGCGGCGGCCCGGACGGCCTCCAGCGGGGTGAGCGCGCCGGCCATGTCCTGGGCAAGCTCGACCACGGACTGCAGCCGCAGGTCGGGCAGTTGGCCGGCCGGCTGCGGGCCGCCGCAGTCGCAGTCGCAGCCGCGGTCCGTCATGATCGCCTCACTGCTCACCGGCTCGCCTCGCTCCCTGTGCTCGGTCCTGCCGGACCCCCGACGGCGGCCGCACCCACCCGGCCGCTTTCACCAAGACTATGGCGGTTTCGTTCGGTTATGCCCCGTTTGCCGGGGCGGACCCGCAACCGGCCGTACGGGTTTCAACCGTTCGGCACCCCAAGCATCGGGACCGGCCCGGGGCCACGTCCTGGAAAAGGCCGGGGAAGGCCGGAAAGGCCCGGGAAAAGCCGGGAAGGGCACAGGAGAAGACCGGAAGGGGCCCGGAAGAGACCGGGAAGAGTCCGGGAGAGGCGTGAGAAGGGCCCGGGAGGGGCAGGGGCGGAGTCCTACTCCGGCTTCAGCCGCCGCGACAGCAGCCACGGCTCGACCAGCCCGAGCCCGCGCACCGGCCGGCGCCACATCGGCTGCAGGTGGAACCGGTGCCCGGCGTCCAGGCCCGGCACCGGCAGGCCCGAGGCGGGCATCCCGGCGGCGGCCGACAGCGCCTCGGCGAGGCCGGGGCCGTCCGCGTCCGGCGGGGCCACGCTGCCGTACTGCTCCAGCGCGGCGGCGAACTCGCCGTCGATCAGCACCGCGTCCTTGGGCGCGATCGAGGTGAGCCGGCTGGCCAGGTTCACGGTGGTGCCGAAGACGTCGCCCATCCGCGAGGTGACCGTGCCGAAGGCCATGCCGACCCGCAGCGCGGGGATGCTCTCGTCCTCGGCGAGGGCCTCGATCAGGCTGAGCGCGATCTCGGCGGCGGTGACCGGGTCCTCGGAGACGTAGAGGATCTCGTCGCCGAGGGTCTTGATGACCCGGCCGCCCTGCCCGGCGATCAGGTCCGAACAGGTGTTCTCGAAGGTCTCGACGAGTTCGCCGAGCTCCTCCTCCTCCAGCCGCCGCGACAGCCGGGTGAAGCCGACCAGGTCGGCGAAGCCCACGGCGAGGCGGCCGCTGGTGATCTCGTTGTCCTCGGCGGCCTGGACCACCCGGCCGGTGACGGCGGCGAGCTGGCGGCGCCAGACGTACACCAGGAACTGCTCCAGCTCCGGCAGCAGCAGCTCGACCAGCGGGTAGGCGACGTCGGCGCGGGTCAGGCCGGGTTCGACGGCCTGGGTGAGGTTCTCCAGGAAGGTGTCCATCTGCCAGCCGGCCAGCCGGGCGGTGGTCTGGCCGGTGGAGCGGGCCACCTGGATCGCCATCGACTCGCTGAGCAGGCCGGACTCGACCAGGCCGGCGAGCCGGCGCAGGGCGATCACGTCGCCGTCGGTGAGGGCCCGGGACTGGCCGATGTCGGGGAAGCCCATGGCCCGCCAGAAGCGGGTCGCCAGCTCCATCGGGACGTCTGCGGCCCGCGCGGCCTGGTACGGGGTGTAGCGGCGTGGCGCGTCCAGGATCAGGCGTTCCAGTTCGAGCGCGACCGTGGGGTCGTGGGTCCCCGATGTCGCGCCGCTGCTGCCGTCCTCTGCCACCGGTCCGTCCCCGTGCGGTCGCCGCACTTGCCTCGTGTCCTGCCTGTCCGGGCGCGCCCGCCACCCGGCGGGCAGTGGCGCGCCTCACACCGCTGCCAGGTGGAATGTTCGCACGGAATCGCGTGATCCGGGGCATCAGCCCGGGTCAAGGAGAGGTGAAGAGTGCCGTTCAGCGGGGCTCGGGGCGCACGTGGACGACGTCCCCCGCGCCGACCGCCCGGCGTGCGCCGTCGGGGGTGCGGACCACCAGGCGGCCGTCGCCGTCGATCGCCACCGCCTCGCCGACCAGCTCCCGGTCGCCCGGCAGGTGCACCTTCACCTGGCGGCCGAGCGTGGTGCAGCGGTCCGCGTAGGCACGGAGCAGCTCGCTGGTGTGCGGGTCGCCGGCGGCGGCCGTCCAGGTGCGGTACAGCCCGGCGAACTCGCGCAGCAGGGCGCGCAGCAGGGTGGACCGGTCGGTGACCTCGGCGCCGGCCAGCGCGAGCGAGGCCGCGGTGGGGACGGGCAGCTCGGGCTCGCGCAGCGAGACGTTGATGCCGAGCCCGGCGACCACGGCGCCGCCGCTCAGCTCGGTGAGGATGCCGCCGAGCTTGCGCTCCGCGCCGTCGATCTCCACCTGGAGGTCGTTGGGCCACTTCAGCCCGACCTCGACCCCGGCGACCCGGCTCAGCGTGCTGGCGGTGGCCACCCCGACCAGGATCGGCAGCCAGCCGTAGCGCTCGACCGGCACCTCCTCGGGGCGCAGCAGGACGGACAGGAACAGCCCGGAGCGGGCCGGGGCGCTCCACTGGCGTTCCAGCCGGCCGCGCCCGGCGTTCTGCACCTCGGCGACCAGCACCGCGCCCTGCGGGGCGCCGGCCCGGGCGCGGGCGGCGAGGTCGTTGTTGGTGGAGCCGGTCTCGGCGACGACGTCCACCGAGGTCCAGAGCCCGTCCGGGACCAGCAGGTCGCGGCGCAGCGCGGCCTCGTCCAGCGGCGGGCGGTCCAGGTCGGTCCACGGCGACGGCCCGGCGTGGCCGAAACCGCGCAGTCCACTGCGGCGGGGGGAGTCGGGTGCGGTCATGGTCCAGAACACTAGGTCCTGTCCGGTCGCGTGGGGCGTAGGCCGCCCCATCGTCCCGCAGAACGCGCGTTGACACACTGTGTCGATGGCCATAACGCCAGGACATGACGTCCGGGCCGGTGCGCTGGCTACGCTACCCAACGGTAGTTCGCAGCGCCGCCCTGCCCTCATGCGCGGGCCCCCACTCCGGCCCGCGCGCACTCGAACAGGTCGCGGCCCATGGATCAGGGAGAGCCACCGGATGACCGAGGCGCCGTACGACCCCCACACCACCGCCGGCAAGCTCGCCGACCTGCGGCGCAGGCTCGACGAGGCGGTGCACTCCGGCTCCGCCGCGGCCGTGGAGAAGCAGCACGCCAAGGGCAAGCTGACGGCCCGCGAGCGGGTCGCGGAGCTGCTGGACGAGGGCTCCTTCGTCGAGTTCGACGAGTTCGCCCGGCACCGCTCGACGAACTTCGGGCAGGAGCGGAACCGCCCGTACGGCGACGGCGTGGTGACCGGCTACGGCACCGTGGACGGCCGTCAGGTCGCCGTCTTCGCCCAGGACTTCACCGTGTTCGGCGGCTCCCTGGGCGAGGTGTTCGGCGAGAAGATCGTCAAGGTGATGGACTTCGCGCTGAAGACCGGCTGCCCGGTCATCGGCATCAACGACTCCGGCGGCGCCCGGATCCAGGAGGGCGTGGTCTCGCTCGGCCTGTACGGCGAGATCTTCCGCCGCAACGTGCACGCCTCGGGCGTGATCCCGCAGATCTCGCTGATCATGGGCCCCTGCGCGGGCGGCGCGGTGTACTCCCCCGCGATCACCGACTTCGTGGTGATGGCCGACCGGACCTCGCACATGTTCATCACCGGCCCGGACGTGATCAAGACCGTGACCGGCGAGGACGTCGGCATGGAGGAGCTGGGCGGCGCCCGCACCCACAACAGCAAGTCCGGCAACGCGCACTACCTGGCCACCGACGAGAAGGAGGCCGTCGAGTACGTCAAGAGCCTGCTCTCGTACCTGCCCTCCAACAACCTGTCGGACCCGCCGTCCTACCCCGAGCAGGCGGACCTCACCGTCACCGACGAGGACCTCGAACTCGACACCATCGTGCCGGACTCGGCGAACCAGCCGTACGACATGCGCAAGGTGATCGAGCACATCGTCGACGACGGCGAGTTCCTGGAGACCCAGCCGCTGTACGCGGGCAACATCATCACCGGCTTCGGCCGGGTCGAGGGCCAGTCCGTCGGCATCGTCGGCAACCAGCCGATGGACCTGGCCGGCTGCCTGGACATCAACGCCAGCGAGAAGGCCGCCCGCTTCATCCGGACCTGCGACTCCTTCAACATCCCGGTGCTGACCTTCGTCGACGTGCCCGGCTTCCTGCCCGGCACCGAGCAGGAGTGGGACGGCATCATCCGCCGCGGCGCCAAGCTGATCTACGCCTACGCCGAGGCGACCGTCCCGCTGATCACCGTGATCACCCGCAAGGCCTTCGGCGGCGCGTACGACGTCATGGGCTCCAAGCACCTGGGTGCCGACCTCAACCTGGCCTGGCCGACCGCGCAGATCGCGGTGATGGGCGCGCAGGGCGCGGTCAACATCCTGCACCGGCGGGAGATCGCCGAGGCCGAGGCGGCGGGCGGTGCCGAGCAGAAGCGGGCCGAGCTGATCGCCTCGTACGAGGACACCCTGCTGAACCCGTACCTGGCGGCCGAGCGCGGCTACGTGGACGCGGTGATCCCGCCGAGCGAGACCCGCCGGCACATCGTCCGGGGTCTGCGGGCGCTGCGCGGCAAGCGCGAGGTGCTGCCGCCGAAGAAGCACGGCAACATCCCCCTGTAGGCCCTCGTCGGGAGAGAATGAGCCATGGCACCGATCCACGTGCTGCACGGGCAGCCGACCCCCGAGGAGCTCGCCGCCGTCCTGGCGGTGGTCCAGGCCCGGGCCGCCGCCGCGCAGGCCGCCGCCGAGGCGGCGCGGGGGGGCCGGGGCGGGCCCCCCCCCCCCCGGGGGCGGGGGGGGGGTTTTAAAAAAAATACGGGGCCACCGCCAAAAAAATGTTTATAATAGT